>CAYOWE010000001.1:0-16542 GCA_964407595.1 uncultured Candidatus Saccharibacteria bacterium
TATAACTATGGCGGTGTAGCTCAGCGGTTAGAGCAATCGAATCATAATCGATGGGTCGGGGGTTCGAATCCCTCCACCGCTACTAAAATGGGGACGTAGCTTAGCCCGGTTTAAAGCGTCTGCTTGTCACGCAGGAGATCGTGGGTTCAAATCCCATCGTCCCCGCCAGATTTCCATGTTTGAACCACATAAGGCGGATTTCCAATGTTAGAACCCTTATGCTATAATTCAACTATATGGCTATAAAAATAAAACTGGAAAACAATAAGGTTATATTGCCTCTCAATATACCAAAATATACTATACGTGTTGCCGATAAACACGGCAATCACGTAAGTTCTCCTACTAAGGCAATTTGTAACAATGAATATTTTATAGAATGGATGATAACAAATGATGAAAATCGGGCTTTGGTTGAGAATTTTTACGAATCCCAAAAAGACGTCGATAAGTTGATTGATAAAATGGGTCAAATTAATAAATTTGCGGAAGAATCAGAATATTCAAAAAGGAAAACTATAAAAATTGAAAAAGAGGAAATAGAAACTTTTGAGGGTTTTAAAATATATCAGTATACTGAAAATTTTTCTTCTTTTGAAAAAGAGCTTGCTTCTGGCATAAAAGTAAGAATAACTTTTAAATTGGGCGACTTCGGTCTTGAGCCACACCCTCATATGTATGTATTAATTCCTTTTACTAATAAGCTTCTCAAAATAAAAAATCTTAACGGCGAAGTTAAGAACAAAGAAGAATTAGGCAAAGGATGTTTTGGCGAATGGATACCTTCTACTCAGGATATTGAAGAAATAATAATTACATTAGCACATGCTTCAAAAAAGCATAAAAATGATTTAATAAATATAATTAAACCAATCATTAAATCATAACTTTAAAATTGTATATATCTTCTTTTTTTATTGACTTACTGCCTATTCGGCAAGTGATATTTCTAAAATAATCAATTCTATCGTTAATTTGTTTACAGATGACTTCTTTCATCTGTTTATTTTTTTTATATTGATCCTTAACATCAAAAATATAAAACATATCATTCAAAATATCTTTTTTTACATTGATTAAACCGCACTTGCCCACACTTGAATTTCCTACTCGAACTACTGCGATTTTATAATCCTCAATTGATTTATTAGATATTATTTTATTTTTTGTAAGAATATTTTTAGCCGAAATGTTGTTTTCTTTATATGATTTTTTGACTTGGATATTTTTTTCTTCTAAATATTCTGATAATGGAATGCCCTTATCATTTTTAATATAGCCATTATTTTTATGAAAAATTATTTGCGGTATTAATTCTTCATTTATATTTTTTATATCAAAAACTTCTTTGTTTTTCGTAGCATTCTCGTAAATAGCAATAATTTTGTTTTTAAACTTTCCAGTGTTGGTAAAAATGGCAAAACAGCAAGGAATATTGCGGTCAAACCAAATTTTATCGTTTTGATAGATAATAATTGTTGAAAAATATCCTAAAATTTCGTTTTTAACATTCTTGTTTTTATTTTTTATAAAAAAAGAAATAGGCAGAACAAAACCTATAGCAGAATCTCTGTTTTTTAGATGCTTTAACGATTTTAATATAAAAATATTCTCAATTTTTTCTTTTTCTTTTCTTAACTCTGGCCTTGCTAAGTAATCGATCAATGAAACTTTTGATTTTAAATAATTTTTAGGAAAAAAATAACTTTCTTGTAGATTGTATTTACTAAACGGAGGATTACCTACAATAAAATCATATTTATTTTCTACTGGTAGATTGAAAAAATCAGAAGGATTTTTTGTTAATTCCGGATCTATTTCGCACTCGTTAATTTTTTTAAACCCTCTTTGTTTTAAAACTTTAACGAAATTGCCTGTTCCGGATGAAGGCTCTAATATTTTTATATCCTTCTCAAATTTTTTATAATCAGATAATAAATTTAATAGTTTTTCGACTATTTCAATTTTTGTAAAATATTGGCCTAAAATTTCTTGTTTATTTTGCATATTAAAATTTCTTTAATCTATTTATAGCCAGATCACAGTAATCTGGATTAATTTCAAATCCTATATAATTTCTATTCAGTTGCTTGCAGGCAACTGCTGTGCTTCCGCTACCAATAAAAGGATCTAAGATAATATTATTCTCTTTTGAAAACATTATCAAAAGTTCTTTTATAAAAGTTTTAGGCTTGGGCGTGGGATGATTGATAAAACCTTCGTCTGGCTCTACCATCTTCCCAGGAGTGTCTATAAAAATATCTTTACACCTCTTAATTATTTTCGGATTACCCTTTTTAAACACAATGCAAGACATATATTTTGTAAATCCGATTGGCGACATTACACGACCGTTTGGACAATATAAAACAAAATTCCAGAAATATTGAAATGGATTATTTTTAAAAATATCTGGTAAAAATTTTGTGCTGAAAAAAGTTATTAAAAATGCATCGTCTTTTAAAACCCGATGGCTATCTGGCAAAATAGAATAAAATAAATCTAAATTATTATCATTTTTTATCCCTGTCTTATTTAAGCCATAAGGAGGATCCGTAAAGATTAGATCAACTGAATTATTTGGCAACGATTTTAATCCATCAAGACAATCAATATTTTGAATTGTATTAGTCCACTTTTTTATCATGTTTTTTAGATTTTAAAATTTTAAGCAGATCATTACCCTTAAATCTTCTCAAGCCGTTAAATTTGATTGAAGGTATTTTATTTTCAGCAATATATCTTTTAATAGTGATTGGCGAAACTTTTAAGATTTCCGCTACTTCTTTAGTAGTATAAATTTGATTTTTATCTAATTTCATAGTAACCTGAAAGTATCAATTAGTATCATATTTAGTATAACAAAAATAACTAAATAGTAAAAGTGGATAACCAAAAAACAAATGAAATTTTAAACAAAAGAGATCATTGTGTTTCTCGTTTTTTGCTTAAAAATTTTGCCATTACAGAAGGGAATAAAAAATCCGGGCTTATCTATATTTATAAGAAACCAGTCTATAAGCCCAAAAGAGGGAGTATTTTGAAACATGCTGGTCATGATATTGATTTTTATCTTGGAAAAAATTCAGAAACAAAACAACCTGATAAAGTATCCGATCTCGTATATAAAGAAATAGAGAAAAGAAAACATGCCCCTGCTGTAATAAAAAAAATATTAAGCCAATCTGATGATATATCACTTAAATATAAGGAAGAAAGTATATTGGCAACTTTGATTGCACATCAATTAACCAGAACAAAAAAATTTAGGAAAATAATAAATCGTTTTTTGGCTTTTCTTTTATTAAATAATTACATTGTTAAAAATGATCTCGGCGACAAAAGAAAAATACAAGAATTAATAATAAAAAATAGGTTTAATATTCCTCCAGAACAAATAGAGAATAATTTTTTAGCAAATTTTTTGTCATTGGCTGGCACAAGAGGGCAAGAACTTTTTATAGCTATTCAAATAGCAGAGCATATCGTTCAGGCAATATATCAAAAAAATTTCCATACTATAATTGCTCCTCAAAATCACTATTTTATTATTTCTGATGCCCCTGTTTGTATTATTGGAAAGAATGATAATCTTTTTAAAATCAATAAATTATGGAGCTTCGAAAAGAATGATGACTACTCTTTTATACTACCGATATCTCCTAAAAAAGCGGTTGTTTTTGGAAATAACTATGAACAATATAAACAGATTAATGGCAAACTTGCTGAGAGTTTAGTAATTATGGTAAACAGCTTATCTGTAAATAACACCTATAAAGAATTTTATAGTCATACTGATAAATTTTGGGGCGACTATAAAGATTTTTTAATTACGCCAAAAAGATTAGCTTTGCATAGGAAAATTTCTGAAGAAATCAAGAAGCACCTGACTAAAAGAATTATATTTTTCACAAAATACTTAATTTGGAAAATTAAAAATCTATTTATAAAAAACAAACGGTAAAGTTTAATAAACCTTAATCACAAACTTCGGCATTTCAAACCACTTAGGATTTTTTCTGTATAATTTGCGTAATTCGCGAATTTTTGGTTTAATTGTAGCAATAGTGGGTTCTAACTTGCGGACATCCACACCGCATTGTCCATGTTTGTATATATTTAGAAATAAGAAAGCTCGCCAATATAATGTCGGCGAGCTTTTTCGTTTTGGGAAAATCGTCATATGTCTATAAACATTATTCTAAAACATTGACAAAATAATAATATATGTTATCATATTACTAGTTCCAAAAAAAACTTAAAACAAAAATATGGAGGTATATAATGGATACCGAACAGAAGGGAACAAATGGAAAAATCATGGACAAAACTCTCCGAAGTGTCTGTATTCCCCTAACTATCTTAACCCTAATAATGATGGTTCTAAGATTTTTTACAAAAGGAGGATTTCCTCCAAGCGGGATTGAGACGTTATATATCGGAGTACTTTCTACCTATGCAGTGCATCGGAAAACAATCCAGTTCACAGTAAATGCAGATAATAAACGCCCGGACCAATTCTTTGTCTGCGTCTGGTTCATCATAACGACATCCCTGTATTTAATAAATTTTATATCAAAAGGATACTTTTGTTCCCAGGGAGATATGCAGGTTCTATCGCAAATGACCCGTATATCTTTGGAGGTTGCCGGAATATTCGTTCTTTCACACGGAGCGAATATAATCCATAACCGGATGAAAAAAATTAATTAGCCAAAAAGAAACAGCCTGACTCAAATCAGGCTGTTCTCTATTTAATCCTATTTAGCAACACGCCACATCCAAATTAATCATTATCCATATTCATATTGAAATTCTTTAATTATCTCTTTGAAAAGCGAAATAAATCTCCTCAACCAACTCTCTAAAAGTTTTCTTATTGTCCCGAGTAACCCCACCAAAAGAAAAAACCCGGCTATAGTTGGATTTTTCCAATATGGCCGGGCTTTTTTGTTTTCAAGACGTTTTGATTCTAAATTTTCCATTACTTTTTTTATAAATATAATTAATCGTGCCGCACCTACAACATTTAATCTTTCTGACTTTATCTAAAGATTTGACTCCTTTGATAATTAGTTTTGCTCCACACCCTTCACATTTTAATATCATCTTGCCCTCCTCCCTTTATCCGATTGTTAAAAAACAAAAAACTGGCTGGGAGCCAGTCTTTTAATTGATGTGATACGTTTAATCTATTTTATTCCTTAAAAGACCAACTCTCTTGAGCAGAAATAATAATTAAAGCCAAAATATAAAGTTGGCAGGAATTTTTTCTTCTGGTTGTAAAGTTAATCTTTTTCATTTCTAAATTAAGTTTAAATGTATTGAAGATGGTTGTCAAATAATTTATCTACGAGATTCCTCGGTCGCCTTCGGCGACCTCGGAATGACATGGATAGCTAAACCGCTTCTAAATCCTCTAAGGCGCGTTGGTAAATTTCCACGGCTCGTCGGGCTTGAGAATGAGTCAACCGAGAATCCGGTTCGTGAACAATTTGATTGCGGAGTTTGTGAGCCTGCCAAATCTCGTCAAGATTGGCTGTTTGAGCTGAGGTCAGCTGTTTTAATCTTTCTCCCATATCTTCGCCCTGATAACCAATTCTTTTGAGAATATCATCAAAAATATTATCTGCCTCAATCACCGCTAATTTATAACTATTCTCATCATCTTTTTCTAATTTATCTAAAACTGATTGCCATTTTTTATTCAGGGCTTTTTTAGGTAAACCCGGCGCGGCCACACTTTCTGCAACCATCTCTAAAGAATTTTTAAGTTGTTTCCTAAGTTGAAAAATTAAAATAATAGCCGCAATTGAAAGCAATAAGGAAATGATTAGAAAAATAACCTTGATAGTAGAAATAGTCTGGCTACCAGGAGAAGACAGATAAGAAGAAATATAATCGTAAAGATTAAAGAGAGCGGTCCTCATATTCTTGAGCTATTTTAAGAATTTTTTCATCATCAAATTGTTGACCAATAATCTGCAAGCCAACTGGCAATTTGCCAACCTGACCACAAGGAATAGAAATACCCGGCAAGCCAGCCAAATTAAGAGAAGCTGTATAAATATCTGAAAGATACATAGCCACCGGGTCGTCTATTTTCTCACCTAGCTTGAAAGCCGGCGTCGGCGCCACCGGCGTCATCAAGACATCTATTTTTTCAAAAGCCTTGATAAAATCTTTTTTAATCAGGGTCCTTACTTTTTGGGCTTTAATATAATAGGCCTCATAATAGCCGGCTGATAAAGTATAAGTGCCGAGCATAATTCTTCGCCTGACTTCATCGCCAAATCCTTCTTGACGAGTTTGTAAATAAACTCCTAAAAGGTCGCTTGCCTCTTTAGAAAGGCCGTATTTAATGCCATCATAACGGGCCAAATTAGCCGAGGCCTCGGCTGGCTGAATGATATAATAAGCTGCCAAGGCATATTCTGCATGAGGCAAACTTACTTCCATGACTTGAGCGCCCATTTTTTCGTATTGAGAAACGGCTTCTTTGATTATCTTTTCTACGACTGGGTCAATGCCTTTGATAAAATATTCTTTAGGAAGACCTATTTTTAAATCTTTGATTTGGAATTCGCCTTTGGTCTTTTCTAATAGAGGATTTAAACTAGTTGAATCCATTTCATCTTTCCCTTTAATCATCTCAAAAACTATCTGAACATCTTCCGCTTTTCTGGCCATCAGACCAATCTGGTCTAAAGAAGAAGCAAAAGCGATTAAGCCATAGCGGGAAACCCGACCATAGGTCGGTTTTAAACCAACCACCCCGCAAAGAGAAGCCGGCTGGCGAATAGAGCCAGCTGTATCTGAACCTAAGGCATAAATACATTGGTCAGAGGCCAGAGCGGCGGCGGAACCACCTGAACTTCCACCGGGCACTCTTTCTAAATCATGAGGATTCTTGGTTGGTCCAAAGGCAGAATTTTCCGTAGAAGAGCCCATGCCAAATTCATCTAAGTTAGTTTTACCGACAATAATTGCCCCAGCTTGTTTTAGTTTTTTAATGACAGTGGCATCATAAGGGGCAATATAGTTTTCTAAAATTTTTGAACCAGCCGTACATCTAATCCCCTCAACTAAGATAATGTCTTTAACGGCCATTGGCACACCAGCCAGTAGCCCGACTTTCTCTTTATTGGCAATCTTTTTATCTATTCTTTTGGCTTGCGATAGGGCTAACTCTTCGGTCAAAGTTAAATAAGCGTGGATATCTTTATCTCGCCTTTTTATCTGATTTAAAACTGCCTCAGTCAACTCAACCGCCGAGAATTTCTTTTTGAGCAGACCTTGATGAGCTTGTTTGATAGTGAGTTTATTCAAATTCATTAATTCAATAACCAAGGGACTGTCTCTTGGTCCTTAGACTCTAAAGTACCGTTTTTACTTTAACATAGCCGTCTTTTGTCTGGGGAACTAAATCCAATAATTTTTTTCTCTCTTGTTTTGTTTTAGCCCGGCCTTTATCGGGTCGGCTAACATTTTCCAAGCCAGTCACCTGGGCAGTTGGCTCAACTTTTTCTGTTTTAACTTGCTTTAATTTCTCCACAAAATCTAAAATAGCTGAAAGCTCTTTTTGAAACTTTCTTTTTTCTTGAGCAGATAGACCTAAATGGGCTAATTTAGCCACATGCTCAACTTGTTCTTTCTTTAATTTCATAATTTCAAAGGCAGATTTCAAGGGCTGTTCTTGAATTTTATTATTTTAACATCCCCAAAAATTCCTTTTCGTCAATAATTTTTACGCCTATTCTCTTAGCTCGGTCATACTTAGAACCTGGTCCTTTGCCTGCAACCACAAAATCCGTTTCCTTAGAAACTGAACTGGAAATATCACCGCCCAAATGTCTGATTTTCTCCTTAGCTTGTTCACGAGTAAATTTGTCTAATTCTCCAGTCAAGACAAAAGTCAGCCCAGCCAATTTTCTCTGAACTGTTTTGGTCTGACCAACCTGGACACCATTTTTAATTAATCTATCTATCAAACGCAGTTCGGTCTTGTTATTAAACCATTGATAAACACTTTGAGCAACTATTTGACCAATATCTTTTACTTTTAATAACTCTTCTAACCCAGCCGGCTCTAATTTATTCAAACTGCCAAAGTGTTGAGCTAAATTAATAGCTGTTTCTTCGCCGACATGACGAATGCCCAGGGCATAAATAAATTTAGCCAAAGAAATTTTTCTGCTTTGGTTGATTGCCTCAATCAAATTAACAGCCGACTTTTCAGCAAAACGCTCTAAGGGAACTAAATCACCTTGACTCAAGGAAAAAACATCAGCCAGATTAGAGACCAGTCCTTCGTCCATTAATTGCTCAACGATTTTCGGCCCTAACCCTTCAATACTAAATCCTTTTTTAGAGACAAAATGAATCAGCCGTTTCCTTTGTTGAGCGCCGCATTTCTTATTAATACAGCGATGGACGGCCTCGCCTTTGGGCCGGATTACTTTAGAACCGCAAGCCGGACAGCGCTGGGGCATCTGAAATTTTTTTTCTTTACCGGAACGCAGTTTCTTGATTGCTTTGACTATATCGGGAATAACGTCACCAGCTCGTTGGACAATAACCGTATCGCCAATCCGAACATCTAATCGTTTTATTTCGTCTTCATTATGGAGAGTGGCTCGAGTGACTAAAGTGCCGCCAATCCTGACCGGTTTTAATTTGGCTACTGGCGTTAAAGCGCCGGTCCGACCGACTTGAACAACAATATTTTCAACAACGGTGGTCGCCTCTTTAGCCGGGAATTTAAAGGCAATGGCTCCTCGCGGTGCCTTGCCAATTACGCCTAATTTTTCAAAAATCTGATTATCATTAACACTGACAACCACGCCATCAATTTGATAAGGTAATCTAGCTCTAGCCCGGCCGATTTTATTCCAAAACTTAATTACTTCATTTAAATTACGGCAATATTGGCCCTGGTCAACCCGAAAACCTAAAGTCCGGGCAATCTGATGTTCTGCCTGATGAGTTCTTTGACCTAAATCAGTAACCACATCATAAGCCAAAAAATCTAATTGACGGTCAGCGGCTACCTTCGGGTCAAGTTGTCTAATACTGCCGGCGGCCGTATTACGCGGATTAGCATAAAGAGGCAACCTCTTTTTCTGGCGCTGCCGATTAACCTGCTCAAAAGCTTTTTGGGACATATAGACCTCACCGCGCACCTCAATCTCCCCTTTTTCCAAAAGGGCCCTAACCTTTTTTCCAATTACTGAAGAAGGCAATTTTTGACGGATTTCCAATTTCAAAGGAATCGAGAGGATAGTTTTTAAATTCTGGGTAACATCCTCACCAACTTTCCCATCGCCCCGAGTAGCCCCCTGAACCAAAAGACCATTTTTATAGACCAAGGCAATGGCAAAGCCGTCAATTTTTAATTCAGCGAAATAGTCCAACTTCTGCCGAGGCACCAATTTCTGAATCCTTTTTTGCCAGGCCTCAAACTCTTCTTGATAAAAAACATCTTCTAAAGAAAGCATGCGTTTTTTATGCCTGACTTTAACAAACTTATCCAGCGCTTTCCCGCTTACTCGTTGAGTCGGTGAATCCAAGGTAATTAAATCAGGATACTGTTGCTCTAATTGATACAATTCATGCTTTAGAGAATCAAAAGCCGCATCAGAAATATCAGGTTTATCCAAAACATGATAGTAATAATTATGGTGGTTAATAACTTTCCTTAGATTAGCAATCCTCTTTTTCGTTTCGGCTTTAGTCATATAGTTATTATACCGATTAAAGAGCTAATTTTCAAGATTTGCCAGACGAGAGAAAAATGATATACTGAAGCTATGAAATTTACTCATTTGCACGTTCATAGTCATTATAGCTTGCTCGATGGTCTGGCAAAAATAGACCAGCTTTTAGATGCTTGTCAGGAACTAAAAATGCCCTCCATTGCTTTAACCGACCACGGCTCTATGTATGGCTTAGTGGAATTTTATCAAAAAGCCAAAAAAAGAGGCATTAGGCCAATTATTGGCAGCGAGCTCTATTTAGCTCCTGACGGCATGAACAACCGCCGGCCTAATATTGATAACAAGTTTTATCACTTAATTCTTTTAGTTAAGAATAAGGAAGGTTATCGTAATTTAGTTCAATTAACTACCAAGGCCTATTTAGAAGGATTTTATTACAAGCCGCGGATTGACAAAGAATTATTAGCCAAGCATTCTAACGGCTTAATCGGTCTTTCTGGCTGCTTAAGCGGTGAAATTCCCAAAGCAATTATGAAGGGAAAATTAGAAGAAGCAGAAAAACTGGCCTTGGAGTATAAAAAAATATTTGGCCCAGGCAATTTCTATTTGGAATTACAGCATCATCCTGGTTTAAAAGAGCAAGCGCCGGTCAATGACATCTTAATTAAAATCAGTCAAAAACACAAAATTCCTCTGGTGGCCACCAATGACGTCCATTATATCAAACCAGAAGACGCCGAAGCCCAAGATGTTTTAATGGGCATTCAGACCGATAAACGAATGTCTGATGAAAATCGTTTGACTATGAGAAGAGATGATTTTTCTCTGCGGCCAATCGACCAGATGATTAAGGATTTCAAAAAGACACCCCAAGCAATCACTAATACCCAGAAAATTGTTGAACAATGCAATTTTAAATTTGAATTAGGCAAACTCCAATTACCTTATTTTAAAGTACCTAATGGACAAACCCCGGATAATTTTCTTAAAGGTCTATGTCAAACAGGATTAAAAAGCCGCTATGATTCAAAGCCAACGCCAGAATCTTTAGAACGCCTTAATTACGAATTATCTGTAATCAAACAAACCGGCTTTGCCTCTTATTTTCTTATTGTTCAGGATTTTGTCAACTGGGCCAAATTGCAGAATATTGTAGTTGGGCCGGGCCGGGGGTCGTGTGCCGGCTCCTTAGTTTCCTATCTTTTAAGCATTACTGACGTTGATCCTCTGAAGTTTAATTTACTCTTTGAACGTTTTCTTCAAGCTGAAAGAATCTCTATGCCGGATATTGATTTAGATTTTGCTGATGACCGGCGCGATGAAGTAATTGAGTATGTTAGGAATAAATACGGCCAGAATCATGTAGCGCAAATTATTACCTTTGGAACAATGGCTGCCCGGGCAGCGGTCCGTGACGTGGGACGAACTCTTGATTATTCCTACAACTTCTGCGACCAAATAGCTAAAATGATTCCTTTTGGAACAACTTTAGAAAGAGCCATCTATGAATCACCAGAGCTTCATAGCAACTATGAATCAGATGAAAACACCAAACGACTGATTAATATGGCTATGAAATTAGAAGGGGTGGCTCGTCATGCTTCAACTCATGCGGCGGGCATAGTCATTACCAAACAAGATATTAATAGTTTAGTTCCCTGCCAACACCCCACCCAAAATGACCAAACTATTGTCACTCAATATGAAATGCATGCTATTGAGGATTTGGGTCTTCTAAAAATGGATTTTCTTGGCTTAAAAACCTTAACTGTTATCCAAAACACCCTTAATCAGATTAAAGAACAAAACAAGGAAGAAATTGACTTAGTTAATCTCCCCTTAGATGACCGAAAAACTTTTCAGTTGCTCCGAGATGCTAATACAACAGGGGTTTTTCAATTGGAATCATCGGGGATGAAAAGATACCTTAGAGAACTTAAACCAAGTCAGTTTGAAGACATTATTGCTATGGTCGCCTTATATCGCCCCGGACCCATAGAATTTATTCCCGAATTTATTGCTCGCAAGCATGGTTATAAAAGAGTTGAATATCTCCATCCCTTACTCAAACCTATCTTAAAAAACACTTACGGGATAATGGTTTTTCAGGAACAATTAATGCGGATTGCTCGCGATTTAGCTGGTTTTACTCCTTTGGAAGCAGATGTCCTCCGCAAGGCAGTTGGTAAAAAAATCAAAAAACTTTTAGATGAACAAAAAGAGAAAATGATTGAAGGAATGAATAAAAATGAGATTGATAGACAAATCGCTAACCGAATCTGGCAAACTATTGAACCATTTGCTCAATATGGCTTTAACGCCGCCCATGCTACTTGTTATGCTCTCATCGGCTACCAGACCGCCTTTCTTAAAGCACATTACGGAACGGAATTTATGGCTGCTTTAATGACTTCTGAACAAAATGATATCGAAAGGATTGCCTTTTTGGTTGAAGAATGTAAACAAATGAATATTAAAGTCCTGCCGCCAAATGTTAATCAAAGCGACCAGGATTTTACCAAAGCTAGTGACAGAATAATCCATTTTGGCCTCAGGGCAGTCAAAAACGTTGGTCACAATATCGTCCAGAGCATCGTTGAAGAAAGAAAGCAAAATGGACTATTTAAGTCGATCGCTGATTTTATTGAACGAGTAGAATCTAAAGACCTTAATAAAAAGTCCCTGGAAAGCTTAATCAAGTGCGGCGCTCTTGATAGTTTTGGAGAAAGAAATCAACTTTTAGCTTCTCTGGAACAAATGCTTAATTTAGCCAGAGAGACTCAAAAAGCAAAACAAAATGGTCAAGTTAGCTTATTTACTGACCAAACAAAAACAACCCTTCCCTCTCTAAAAATGACTACGGCCGCAGCGGCCAGTAAAAAAGAATGTCTTAGCTGGGAAAGAGAACTACTTGGCCTTTACATCTCTGAACACCCCCTTAAAAACTATCAACAACGATTGGCTAAGTTGGCGCTGTCTTGCCAAAACCTTTCTAAAAACCAAATTGGCCGTCGGGTCAGAATTGGCGGCATTATCAATAAAATTCAAAAAATTAATACCCGAGCTGGTCAATTAATGCTTTTTGTTGAAATTGAAGATTTAACTGGTCGAATAGAAACCTTAGTTTTCCCCAATATTTTGGAACAAACAGCTACGGCTTGGCAGGAAGAAAAGATTGTTTTAGTGAGCGGTCGCTTAAGCGACCGCGACGGCAACTTGAAAATATTGTGCGACAGTGTTAAGGTATTAAAATAGTATTATAGGGACTGTCCCTGATAATTCTGATAATTTTTATGTCCAAAGCATCCAAAATTGAAATCATCCGCCATTCTACTTCTCATATTTTAGCGGCCGCAGTTCAACAACTATTCCCCGGGACTAAATTTGGCATTGGGCCAATTATTGAAAATGGCTTTTATTATGATTTTGACCTCCCTCGCTCTCTGGCTCCTGAAGATTTACCTAGAATAGAAAAGAAAATGAAGGAAATGATTAAAAAGAATTTAAAATTTGAAAAAGAGGAATTGACTATTAATAAAGCGATTGATTTATTTAAGAAATTAAAACAATCATATAAAGTAGAGTTAATTAAAGACCTACAAAAAGAAAAAGTGAAAAAAGTCACCATTTACAAAACTGGTGACTTTACTGATTTATGCCGCGGTCCTCATATCGCTTCAACTAAAGAAATCAAATCTGACGCTTTTAAATTAACTAAAATAGCTGGCGCTTACTGGAAAGGCGACGAAAAAAATAAAATGCTTCAAAGGATTTATGGAGTAGCTTTTAATAACAAAAGGGAATTAGATGAATATTTAGCCAAACAGGCAGAAGCAGAAAAAAGAGACCATCGGTATCTTAATAATTTGCTCAATCTTTATCAAATATCTGATGAAGTCGGGCCTGGTTTAGTGATGCTTCATCCTAAAGGAGCAATTATCCGGGAAGAAATTGAAAAATTCTGGAAAGAAGAACATCAAAAACATGGTTATCAATATGTTTCTACGCCCCACATTGGCAAATTAGACCTCTGGAAAAAATCCGGCCATTGGGAATTTTATAGAGAAAATTTATATCCACCGATGAAAATTGAAGAAACCGAATATTTACTTAAACCAATGAACTGTCCTTTTCACGTCCAAATTTATCAATCGCAAATCCGTTCTTACAAAGAATTACCGATTCGTTATTGCGAATTAGGCACGGTTTACCGCTATGAAAAAACTGGTGTTCTTCATGGGCTTTTGCGAGTGCGCGGTTTTACTCAAGACGATGCTCATATTTTCTGCGCTCCCGGCCAATTAGGCCAAGAAGTTTTGGGCGTACTTGATTTAGCTCTTTTTATGCTCAAGGTCTTTGGTTTTAAAGAATACGAATTTGAGTTAGCCGTCCGTGATCCCAAAGAAAAGAAAAAGAAATATTTAGGTGATGATAAAATTTGGAATAAAGCAGAAAAAGCTTTGGTCTATGCCTTGGAAAAGAAAAAATTAAAATATCATCGCGCTGAAGGAGAAGCTGTTTTTTATGGTCCCAAAATTGACATTAAATTGATTGACGCTTTGGGCCGCGGCTGGCAAGGACCGACTATTCAGGTTGATTTCAATTTCCCGGAAAAATTTGACTTAGCCTATATTGACAATGAAGGCAAGAAACAACAACCGATTATGATTCACCGGACTGTTTTAGGGGCGACTGATACTCGTTTCTTAGGATGCCTAATCGAGCATTATGGCGGCGCTTTTCCGGTTTGGTTAGCCCCGATTCAGACGCAAATTATTCCAGTTAGTCAGAAATTCAATAAATATGCTCAACAAGTCAAAGAGCAGTTTCAAAAAGAAAACATTAGAGCTGAATTAAATGAAGACAACGAGACCTTGGGCAAAAAAATACGTGAAGGTGAACTGCAAAAAATCCCCTATCTTTTGATAGTGGGTGAAAAAGAAATAAAAACTGATTCGGTGGCTGTCAGAGACAGAGAAAAAGGTGATCTTGGTCTAATGAAAACTAAAAAATTTATCGCTCAGATTAAAGAAGAAATAAAAAAAAGAAAATAATAATTATGCCGACAATATCTCCTCCAACAGAAAAACTTGTTCGCCAATTCAAAAACTTTGTTTTAAATAAACCGGAAGCCACTTCAACTATCCACGTTGATTACATTGCCAGTAAAGTGGCTTCTTTTTATGAAAGAATCAGAAAAATCTTAGATTACCAAGAAGAACATCTTTTTCGAAAGAATGCTATTGACCGAATACTTAAAAGAAGACTATTTATTCAGCCAACTCTCAAAAACGAAATAGCTTATTCTTTGATTCGCGAACTAATTCGAGCCGGCTATCTGCCTAACGACGCTATTCCGGAAAACAAAACAGAAGATATTGAATCAATTATTGATAAATATGCATCTCTTATTGAGTTCTCCGCCAAGCTAAGCTCCCAAGAAAGAGAAGAAACATTAAATTGGCTGATTAGTTTAGCTTCTTGTGAAATCGAAGAGAAATTAGCCCCCCCTTTAAAAGATAAAGCGCTGGCTGACTATATGTATGAAGTGATTAAAGAAAAAATTGTCCTTAGAAATATTGAGCTTAGTCAAGAAGAAAAAGATACTCAAATTTTCATTGCTATTCAAAAAGCTCTGCTGCGAGCTGACCGAGCTTTATTAAATTACCGTTTACTTGTCTGGCATTATCCAGAATGGATTAACCCTTCTGAAGAATTCCTTTCCCAAGCTATTCTTCATCTTAAATCTTTTAAAGAAACTCTTTTTCGGGAAATCAATCATCCTCTGGGACCAAAATTCTTCCAGATTTGTAATCAATACAATACCCCCTTCTTAATTTTAGGAGACATTCTTTTAAAAAATCCCTCGGTTGATTTTGAAAATCCAGAACATTTAGAAAAATTAATCAATCAGGCCTATCAAGAACGATTTGCCCATTCTAAAAGTAAATTACACCGGGCGGCTATCTACAGCACGGCCTCTATTTTTGCTACCAAGATACTTTTAGCCTTGGCTATTGAAGTCCCCTTTGATCTATATATCACCGAACAACTTATCCCTCTTAGTTTAGGAATCAATATTATTTTTCCGCCTCTGCTAATGTTTCTAATTGTCATGAGTATCAAACCGCCCTCAGAAGAAAATACTCAAAAAGTTATTCCGGAAGTAATGAAAATTGTTTTTCAGATAAAAAAACAAGAAGAATATGAAATTAAGCTTTCCATTAAAAGAAACTGGTTTCTTAGGGGGGTAATCAAATTGTTCTATTTAATTACTTTCCTAATTTCTTTTGGCTTAATTATTTGGGGGTTGACTAAATTAAATTTCAGTTGGTTAAGTACTTTGATTTTCCTAGTTTTTATTTCCTTGATTTGTTTTGCTGGTTTAAAAATCCGTCAACAATCCAAAGAACTAAGCATCGGAAAAGAAAAAGAGAATGGCTGGCTATTCTTAGTAGACCTTTTTGCCTTGCCTTTAATCCGTATGGGTAAATGGCTTTCCGGACAATGGGCTAAATTTAATATTTTAGTCATTATCTTTAATCTAATTTTAGAAGTGCCTTTCCAAATCTTTATTAAATTTCTGGAAAACTGGCATCGTTTTCTTAAAGATAAAAAAGAAGAAATACAGTAAAATCAGTAAAATCAGAATAAAAAAATCCGTTTTTATTCTAAAACGGGTTTTTTATTACTCTCATTACTTGGTTAGAATCTGAGCCCCTTGGTTAATAATTGCTATCGTATGTTCAAAGTGAGCCGATAAACTATTATCAGCTGTTTGATAACAAAAGCCATCTGGGCCTTTTTTAATACCCGGTTGGCCAAG
>CAYOWE010000001.1:16642-57936 GCA_964407595.1 uncultured Candidatus Saccharibacteria bacterium
CAGCTGTTTGATAACAAAAGCCATCTGGGCCTTTTTTAATACCCGGTTGGCCAAGGACAGCCATTGGTTCAATAGCTAAAACCGTGCCTAATTTCAACACTTCTCCTTTGTGCTGCTGACCAAAATTAGGAATATCTGGCTTTTCATGAAGTTGACGGCCAACGCCATGACCGCAAAGCTGTCGGACTACTTGAAAACCCTGCGCCTGAACATATTTTTGAATAGTAAAAGAAATATCACCAATTGTCTTACTGGGTTTAGCGCAAGCAATAGCTCTTTTTAACGCTATTTGAGTCACTTGGATTAATCGTCTAACTTCCGGAGAAACCGAACCAATGGCTAAAGTCACGGCCATATCAGAATAAAAATCCTTATAAATAAGACCTAAATCTAAACTCAAAATATCTCCCTCTTTTAATTCTCTCTTTGAGGGAACACCATGAACAATTTGTTCATTAATGGAAGTACATAAACTAGCCGGGAAACCGCCATATCCCTTAAAAGCTGGCTTGGCGCCGGATTTTAAAATAAGCTCTTCCGCGAGCTTATCTAATTCTTGAGTAGTCAGACCTGGCTTAACTTCGGCTTTTAATTTTCTGATAACTTTAGCCAGTTTTTGACCAGCTTGAGCCATAATGGCAATTTCTTCCGGAGTTTTGATAAATATCATAAGAAATTACTTTTTAATTAAAGCTTTTTTAACCTCTTGACGAACATCCTCAATTGGCTGTTCGCCGCTAACCCTAATCAATTTTCCTTGCTTTTTATAATAATCAACGGCTGGTTGAACATCTTTTTCGTAAAAATCCAAACGGGCTTTAATGGCCTCTGGTTTGTCATCAAAACGAGTTATTAATTCTCCGCCACATTGAGGGCATCTTTTTAATTTCTTAGACTGGCCTATCCAGGGAATTTGTTGACCGCATTTTTTGCAAATTCGACGTTTAGTCAACCGGCCAAATGCCTCTTTATTGGAAATATCTAATAAAATAACTTTAATGTTTGTCCATTCATACCATTCAAAAATATCATCCATTAATTCTGCTTCCAGTAAGGAACGAGGACTGCCATCAATAATCAATCCGCCTAAGTTTAATTTATCCTTTTTTTCTCCTATTTTCTCGCTCCAGAGATGAGATATGAAAAAAGTTGGAGCCAGATCACCTTTACTGATAACCTTGTTTAGTTTTTTTCCGGAAAAATCATCTTTTTTTATTCTAGCTCGCAATAAATCTCCGCTGCTCAAATAATCAAAGCCGAACTCCTTTTGAATAAATTTAGCCTGGGTTCCTTTGCCGCAGCCGGACCGACCCATTAAAACAATAATTTGTGGTTGTTGATTGGACATAGATTAAAATCCTTCGTAATCCCTCATGGTTAACTGGCTGCCAACTTGACGCATCATTTCCAAAACCACTGAAACAATAATCAGCAGAGCCGTGCCGCCAATAGCAAAGCCGAAGGCAGTTATGCCAGTGGCCCCTTGAACAATGGAAGGCAAAACAGCGATGGTCCCCAAGAAAATAGCTCCGCAAAGCAAAACTCGGTTAAGAATAAAATAAAGAAAATCAGAAGTTGGTCGGCCTGGCCGAATACCGGGAATAAAACCACCCATTTTTTGTAAATTATTAGCTACATTCTTCGGGTCAAAAGTAACCGCTGTGTAAAAATAAGTAAAGAGAACAACTAAAGCAAAATAAGCCGCCCCGTAAAACCAGGCGTTCTGGAAAAGACGGCCTACTATTTGAGCCATATTGGCTAACCAGCCAATCTGGGAAGTGCCTAAAAAATTAGCCACCATGCCCGGAAAAAGCATAATCGATAAAGCAAAAATAATTGGGATAACCCCGGCTGGATTAATATTCAAAGGCAAATAAGTAGAGACGCCGCCGTAGATACGATGACCGCGGACTCGTTTAGCATAAGAAACTGGGATATTGCGTCGTCCTTCAGTAATAATAACTACCCCGCTAGTGATAACTAAAGCCAAAGCCAAAAAAGCAAGATAAGAAGGAATTTTAGAAGGGTCATAAGTCACGGCCATTTCTCTAATTGAAAGAGGCACCCGCGAAACAATTCCGGCAAAAATTAATAAGGAAACCCCATTGCCAATACCTTTTTCAGAAATTAGCTCACCCAGCCACATTAAAAATAAAGCGCCGGCCATAATCACTGAAATAGAAGTGAACCATTGCATTGGCGAAAGCGAACCAATGATATTCTGCCGACTCAACAGAGTCAACATAGCATAGGACTGTAATCCGGCCAAAGGCACAGTCAACAGACGGCTATATTGATTAAACTTCTGCCGACCTCGCTCGCCTTCTTCCTTGTAAAGGGCTTCTAATTGGGGAAAAATCATAGTTAAAAGTTGCATAATAATCGTGGCCGTAATAAACGGTCCCAAACCCAACATGACAATTGATAAATTACTCATGGCCCCGCCGGTAAAAATATTTAAAAGACCAAATAATTGGTTATTGGCAAAAAAATGTTTTAATTGCTCCGTATCAATACCAGGCACCGGAATATTAGCCGCCACCCGGAAAACAACCAAAATCATCAAAACAAAAAATATCTTCTTGCGCAGATCTTTAATTTTGAAGATTTGGATAATCTTATTTAACCATTTCATAATTTTAAATTAAAATTTATAAAAATCATTGAGCAGATAATTTTAAAAAGCATCAGGAGGCAAAATTGTTTGGTTCCCCGCAGTACTGCGGGGAAATTTTGCCGGATACTGAGCAAATTTTTCCGCTGGAGAAAAATTTGTGTCTTTTAAAAATTACTTGCCCAGTGATTTTTTAATTTTTTCCTGAACGCTTTTTGATAACTTAACACCTTTAAATTCTAATTTCTTTTTCATTTCACCTTCCCCTAAAATCTTTACTTGGGGAATTCTGCCTCCTATCTTATCAATTAAACCCTTTTTCAACAAGCTTTGTTGAGAAACAATTTCTCCTGCTTTAAATTTTTTTTCGATATCTCTTAAATTAAGAACAAATGCCTTAACTCGGAATCTGGCCGATTTACTGCCTCGTCTTATTTTAACTTTGCCAACACTGCCTCTTTGCTTGGGGAATCGTTTGGATAAGGGAGTGTCGCCACCAGCAAAACCCTGTCGCGGTTTGCGACCAGCCCGTGATTTTTGTCCTTTAAGACCGCGACCAGAATAAGTCCCTTGTTTGCCGCCGCGACCAACGCGTTTGCGAGATTTCTTTTTGTAGACAAGTTTTAGTTGATGTAATTGCATAGTCAAATTTCTAATAAATCCTACCTTAGATTGATAAAAATTAGAAATTAAGATTTAGGAATTCTTAAACTTTTTAATGCTTTAATCGTTGCCTGAGCATTGTTAAGTTTATTACCGGTCCGACCAATTATCTTAGCTGAAATATTTCCAATACCAGCTAAGTTACAAATTACCCGCACCGCTCCCCCGGCCACAATTCCTCGGCCAGGACGGCCTGGTTTTAATAAAACTTTGGCGCTGCTATACTTGGCCTCTACTTGATGGGGAATAGTCCCCTTTAATAAAGGTATCTTGATTAAATGTTTTTTTGCCTTGGCCGTCGCCTTTTCCACCGCTAAACTAACATCCTGGCCCTTAGCTACCCCCAAACCCACCTCACCCTTCTGATTACCAATGACCATGACGACCCGAAATCTAAAGCGCCGGCCGCCAGCCACTACCCGCACTACCCGGGCCACATCAAGTAATTTTTGTTCGTATTCAGTTTTCTCTAGTTGTTGGTTAAACATAGTAAATTTTTAGAAGTGACGCTCTCAAAAAATTAGTCATTAAAACTTAAGTCCCTCTTCTCTGGCTCCTTCAGCCATTGCTTTGACTCGACCATGATATTTATAGCCGCCTCGGTCAAAAACAACCTTTTTAATTTTTTTCTCCAGGGCTTTCTTAGCTACTAGCCGGCCAACTTCCTTAGCCAACTGCATTTTAGTTAATCCTTTCTTATTTTTAATCTTGAGGTCGTCAAAACTAACCAAGGTTTCTCTTTTATTATCATCAACTAACTGAGCAGAGATATGCTGATTGCTTCGAAAAACAGAAAAACGAGGGCATTCTTTAGTCCCCTTTACTTTTGCTCTCACTCGCCTATGTCGTCGATAAAGTTTGGCTTGTTTTAATTGCATAAAATTTATTCAGTGGTAGCGGCCTTCTTTCCTGCCTTTCTTCTAATAACTTCCCCGAGATAGTGAATCCCTTTGCCTTTATAGGGCTCGGGTTTGCGATAAGCCCTAATTTTAGCGGCTATTTGACCGACCATTTGTTTATCTATGCCAGAAATCGTAATGACATTTTTATCTACTTTGAACTCAATTCCGGCTGGCGCGACCACCTCAATAGGATGAGAAAATCCTAAATTTAAAATCAATTTATTGTCCTGAAGAGAAGCCCGATAACCAACTCCCTCAATCTCTAATTTTTTTTCGAATCCTTCAGTTACTCCTTTGACCATATTAAAAATTAAAGCTCTCGATAATCCCCATAAAGCTGAACTATTTTTTGATTTTTCTTGAGGAATAACTTGCAATTCTTTGCCTGGGGCAGCTTCCTTATCTGGTGAATCCCTTAAAATCAACTTAATTTGAGGAGGAATAGATTGACTTAATTCCCCTTGGGGACCCTTTACTTTAATCTCCTGCTGATTAATTTTTATTTCTACGTTTTCTGGAATGATAATTAATTGTTTACCGATTTTTGACATAAATTTGACATAAATTTACCAAATTTCACATAAAATTTCGCCGCCTAATCCTTTTTTCTTAGCTTCCTTGTTTGTCATTAACCCCTGAGAAGTAGAAATAATTGCTAAACCATATCCTTGCCTAACTGACTTGACCTGGCTCTTTTTGAGATAGATTCTCTGACCGGGTTTACTGATTCTCTTTAGCTCTTTGATGACTGGCTGACCTTCTTCGTATTTTAATTTAATTTCTATAATCTTTTTTATTTTTCTTCCCCGAGTAGTTATTGCCTCAATTAATCCTTCCTTTTCTAAAACCTTAGCTAAATTGAATTTTATTTTAGAAAAAGGAACATTAACTGTCTGATGAGAGACAGCTTGAGCATTTTTTATTCTAATTAACATATCAGAGATTGGATCTACCATGATGATTTTTTGACGCCAGGGATTTCTCCTTTCCTGGCTAATTCTCTAAAACATATACGACACAAACCAAATTTTCGCGAATAAGCTCTTTTGCGGCCACAGCGAAAACAACGCCGAACAAGACGGGTAGAAAATTTTGGTTTTTTTTGAGCTCTGGCAATAACTGATTTTTTAGCCATGTTTGATGGGAAATCCCAATAACTTAAATAATTCTACTCCCTGTTGATGATTCTTGGCCGTAGTGACCACGACCATTTCTAACCCAAAAATATTTTTAGTACTTTCCGCAGAAATTTCTGGAAAAATAATTTGTTCTTTAAGGCCAATATTTAAATTACCGGATTGGTCAATGTTCTTTTCAGGCAAACCATAGAAATCGCGACTGCGCGGTAAAACAATATGAACTAATCTATCTAAGAAATCATACATCCGTTGGCCACGCAAAGTAATCATTAAACCAACAATCATCCCTTTTCTTGTCTTAAAAGCCGCTTCGGCTTTTTTAGCTGGACAAGGATTTGCTTTCTGGCCAGTAATCAAAGCTAAATCATGAGCCATTTCCTGACGTATTTTCTCGTCTTTAGTATTCGGATTAAATCCAGTATTAACTACTACCTTAATAATTTTTGGCACCGCCAAATTATTACGATAGCCAAATCGTTCTTTCATCTTCGGGATAACTTCTTTTGTATATTTTTCTTTTAATGATAACATAACTATCCAAAATTATATTTCTTGATTACACTTCTTACAAATCCGATACTTCCCTTTTTCAGTCAATCGATAACCAAGGCGGGTTGGCTGACCGCATTTAGGACAAACTAATTTAACATTAGAAACATCGATTGGTTTTGGCACTTCTATAATTTGACCTTTTTCTTTTTCTTGTCGAGGACGGCGATGTTTCTTAACAATATTAGCTCCCTCTACTATTACTTTATCCTGACGAGGAAAAGCTTCCAGGACTTTAGCTTTTTTGCCTTTATCTTTGCCACTAATGATTAAAACTGTATCTCCTTTTTTTATTTTCATATTACAATACCTCCGGAGCTAACGAAACTATCTTATCAAACCCCTTTTCTTTTAATTCTCGGGGCACTGGTCCGAAAATGCGACCACCCTTAGGATTAAAGCCGTCAATAATTACTGCCGCATTGTCATCAAAACGGATATAGGAACCGTCAGCCCGACGATAGGTCTTTTTTTGGCGAACAATGACTGCCCGAACAATATCTTTTTTCTTAACTGTCTTTCTTGGTTCAGCTTCTTTAACTGAAGCAACCACAATATCGCCAATTTGGGCATAGCGGCGACGGCTGCCGCCTAAAACCTTAAAACACTGGATGATTTTAGCTCCTGTATTATCAGCTACTTTTAATCTTGTTCCTGCTTGAATCATGACTATTTTATCGAAATTTATGAGTGTAACGAAATAAATTTCGTTACAAAATTGTCACCCCGCCCTCTAAGCTGTAACATAATAACAATAATAAAGGTTATTGATAAGTATAATTTACTTTTAACCTTATGCCTTACGGTTAAAGCACAGAGGGCGGGGTAAAGGTTTGGCAACTAAAAATCCTACGGATTTTTAGGCCAAGCCCTTCACTGTCCATTTTTTATCCTTACTTACGGGCCGACATTCTCTAATAATTACCCGGTCACCTATTTTAAATTCATTCTTCTCGTCATGCGCTTTATACTTTTTATTAACCCGATATCTTTTTTTATACCGCGGATGTTTTTTTAACCGGGAAACAGAAACAACAATGGTTTTATCCATCTTATCACTAATGACCACACCTTTAAGTAGTCGACCTTTTGATTTTCCGCCAGAGGCGGACACGCCTTTGGCAGGTTTTTCCTCTTTAGTCATAAGCTTCTTTGCTTGAAATAGTTAAAATTCTGGCAATCTCTTTATGTAATTCTCTAATTTGTCTGTGATTTTTAAGTTTTTTGGAAGCCAAGTCAAATTTAAGCTGACCGAGTTTGTGACGGTCTTGCTCTAAAAGTTCTTTTAATTCTTTAGATGTTTTCTGACGCAATTCTTTTATTTTCATATTTATCTACTAATGAACTTTGTTTTAATCGGTAATTTATGGCTGGCCCGGCGCATGGCTTCTTTAGCCATTTCTTCAGGCACACCATCCATTTCAAAGATAATCCGGCCTGGTTTTATGGGAACGACATAATGATCAACGCTGCCCTTGCCACCGCCCATAGGCACTTCCACTCCTTTTTTAGTCACTGGTTTATCTGGAAAAATCCTAATCCAAATCTTGCCGCCTCGTTGAACATATCTGGTCATGGCCCGGCGGGCTGCTTCAATCTGTCGAGCAGTCAGCCAGCAACCATCCAAGGCCTTTAAACCATAGGAACCAAAAGCTAAATAGCTCCCCCGAGCTGTCTTTTTTCCTCTGGCCCGTCCTTTCTGCCATTTGCGATGTTTAACTTTTTTTGGAGATAACATACCAATTTTCTCAACGAGGCAAAGTCGCTTAAGGCGACCGCCCGCCGAGTTGTTAGAAAATTGAGTACCCCGCCCTCTAAGCTATAACCTAGTAATAATGAAGGTTATTAATAAGTATAATTTGCTTTTAGCCTTATACCTTGCAGTTAAAGCATAGAGGGCGGGGTTAAGGTTCTGTTACTAAAATTTATTCGCTATTACTCCAAATTTTAGACAGAATCCTTAAAAAACTTCTCCTTTATAAATCCAAACTTTTACGCCGATAGTGCCATAAGTAGTGTAAGCAGTCGCTTGAGCATAGTCAATATCAGAACGCAAGGTCTGTAAAGGAATTCTCCCCTTCTTTAGCCATTCTCTCCGGGCAATTTCTGCTCCGTTCAATCTTCCTTTAAGCATAACTTTTATTCCCTGAACTTCCTTATTCTGCGTAACTTTACTCAAGGTCTGCTTCATTACTCGGCGATAAGGAAAACGTCTTTCTATCTGACTAACCATATCAGCCGCGACAATAGCTGCTTGCGAGCCAATTTGTTTGATTTCTTCGATTTCTAAACGAACTTCGAGATTAGCTGATTCAGGTTTGCATTTTTGAAGAATCTTTTTTATTTCCTGTTTTAACTCTTCAGCACCACTGCCGCCTCGACCAATAACTAATCCGGGCCGAGCTGTTTGAATAATAATATTAATAGAATTAGCCGAGCGTTCTATTTTAATTGAATTAATTCCTGCTTTATCTACCTTTTTCACAATAAACTCCCGCAATTTAACATCTTGCTCTAAAAATTCCTTATACTTTCTCTTACTAAACCAGCAGGACTTCCAATCAGCCCCTAGGCCTATTCGAAAAGATAATGGATGAACTTTTTGTCCCATAATTGTTTTAGATACTTTTTCTCCTAAAATATTTTTTGATATTACCGAAAGTCTGACGGCTAAAAAACCTTTTCTTGGATTGAGAAGTAGTTGGATAAGGCCGGGGCGGCAAGACCGGTTTTGGTTTGGGTACCGGACCCTTTACTTCTTTTATTCTCTGAATCTCTTCTAATAATTCCGGTTCTTTTTTTTCTTCTTTGCCTTCAACAGTTTTAGCGGAGAAAGACTTGGCAACTAATGGCTTTTCCTCTTTGGCTGTTCTTGACTCAACTTCCTTAACTTCTTGAGAAACTGATGCTTCTTTTTCATTTAAAATTAAAGTAATATGACTGGTTCTTTTCATTATCGGCGTCGTCCGACCCATGGCTCGTGGTCGCCATCTTTTTAAAGTTGGCCCACTCTCAACAATAACATTACTGACGTAAAGATTCTCTTTGACTAAATTTGCTTTGTTTTTAGCATTAGCCACTGCCGAATTAAGCAGCTTTAAAACGGGCTTAGCTGCTTTCTTGGTCAAAAATTTTAATTGTCTTTCCGCTTCAATTACTGACAAACCCTTAATTAAATCAGTAACTAATCTGATTTTGCGAGATGAAATTCTTAAGTGACTTAATTTAGCCGTAATCATAATTATTTTTTAGTCGCCTCTTTTTGACGAGCAGTTATTTCCTGTTCTCGCTGCATTTTGCCGCCATGTCTGGTAAATTTCCTGGTGGAAGAAAACTCGCCTAACTTGTGACCAACCATATCTTCAGAAATAAAAACTGGCAGATGCTCTTTGCCATTATGAACCCCGAAGGTAAAACCGACCATTTCTGGAGTAATAGTGCAATTTCTGGCCCAGGTTTTAATCACTGTTTTATCGCCCGACTTTAAATTGGCTATTTTCTTTAATAGCTTGGCGTCAACATAGGGACCTTTTTTAAGTGAACGTGACATATTTTTTATTTCCTTTTCTTAATTCTTCTTTTTAAAATAAGCTTATCACTTGGTTTCTTTTTACGAGTCTTGACTCCGTAAGCTAATTTGCCCCAAGGTGTCTTGGGTCCTTTTCTTAGACCAATTGACTGCCGGTTTTCTCCGCCACCGTGAGGATGGTCGCAAGGATTCATAGCTGAACCACGGACAGTTGGCCGGCGTCCCAGCCAACGGCTGCGACCCGCCTTACCAATAACCACCGCGTTCTGTTCTAAATTACTTAATTGACCTAAACTGGCCAAACAATCTTCTTTAATCATTCTGATTTCTCCAGAAGCTAATTTAAGATGAACGTAGCCGCCTTCCCGAGCCATCACCTGAGCGCTACTGCCAGCCGACCTAATTAGCTGACCGCCTTTATTGGGGAAAAGTTCAATATTATAGACAGAGGTCCCGACTGGAATATTCTTTATTTTCATCCGATTACCAACTTTGAGAGGAGTTTCCTCCTGACAAATAATTTGTTCGCCAACTTTCAACCCATTCGGCGCTAAAACATATCTTTTTTCTCCATCAATATAATTTAAAAGAGCAATGAAGCAGCTTCGGTTAGGGTCATATTCAATAGCCGCCACTTTAGCCGAAACACCCTTTTTATCAAATCGCTTAAAATCAATTAAACGATATTTTCTTTTATGGCCACCACCTTTGTGACGAGTTGTAATCCGACCCCCATAACCACGCCCAAAACTCCTGCTTAATTTTTTGGTCAGTTTTTTTGCCGGTTTCTTTTTAGTCAAAACAGAAAAATCTACTGAAGTCATTTTTCTCCTTGACGGGGTAGTTGGTTTATATCTTTTCATAATTTAAATTATTTCGGCAATAACTCTATTTTTTCTCCTTTGGCTAAGGTAACAATCGCTTTTTTAAAACCCTTTTTTAACCCATGACGCCAACCTTCACTGCGACCCAAACGTCTTTTTTTGGGAGCTGAATGGATTAAATGAACTTTTTCCACCTTAACGCCATAAAGTGTCTCAATAACCTTTTTAATCTCAACCTTATTGGCCTTGGGAAAGACCTTAAAAACGTATTTATTTTGGTTAGCTAAAAAATTAGCTTTTTCGGTAATATGCGGCTCTTTAATAATCCGATAGGCCTCTGGTACTTTTTTGCCAACGACTTTTTGGAGCTTTTCTTTCTTGGATTTCTCATTCTGGTCAGCCTTCTTATTTTCTTTTTTTTCGGGTTTCTTTATTATCTGGACTTTTTCTTTCTCACTAGAAGCGGATCTGCCCACGTCAGTCCGCTCTTGGCGGATTTGGCTGACTTTGGCAGATTTTATTTTCTTTTTAAATCTATCTAATAAAGCCATATTTTTTACTTAAGATAAGTTTCCTTAATCACTTCAATCGCCTCTTGAGGCATCAATAAGTACCTGTACGATAAAATATCTAAAACATTCAAACTATCAGCTCTAATTGTTTTTATCTTAGGAATGTTTTTAACTGCTCTGATTATTTTTTGGTCACTGGCTCGCTTTGATTCATCAAGGCAAGCTGATAAAACAATTAAAGTTCCTTTAGTTAAATCTTTTTTAATCTTTGTTTTTAAATTATTAAATACTTCCATTATTTGCTTGGTTTTAGCTTGCGTCAATTCTAATTTGTCCAGCAAAACCATTTCTTTGTCTTTCGCCTTAGAAGATAAAACTATTAAGAGCGCCTGGCGCTTCATTTTCTTATTAATTTTCTTGGCAAAAACTCTTTCTTTGGTTGGTCCAAAAGTCACGCCGCCGCCCCGCCAAATTGGTGAACGAATAGAGCCATGTCTGGCCCGACCAGTTCCTTTTTGCCGCCAGGGCTTAGCCCCGCCGCCTCGCACTTCACTTCTATCTTTGGTATGAGCCAACACTTGTCGAGCATTAGCCATTTGAGCAACCACTACTTGATGAACCAAATCCTTATTCATCTTCACATCAAAAATCTCAGCCGGCAACTTAGCTTGGCCAACTTCTTTTCCTTCTTGATTGTAAATTATTTCCGGCATTATTATTTATTATCCTTAGATTCTCCTTTCTTTTCCTCTTCTTTCTCTTTCTTTTCTTCTTTGGCTGGCTCTTGCTTTCGGCTGCTTTTTTCTCCAGAGGCACGCTCCATAGGCGCGTCCGTCTTTAATGGAAATTCACCTTTGGCGGATTTCTCTCCTGCCTTGGCCTCTCTTTGCTTCAAATCAGCTACCAGTTTTTCCTGCCTTTCTTCCTTAACTGCTTCAATTTCTTTAGTCGCGACTATCTCCAAAAGAGTTCCTTTTTTGCCAGGGATGGCTCCTTTGACCGCTAATAGATTATTTTCCTTATCAATTTGAACTATTTTTAATCCTGAAGTAGTTATTCTCTCGTTACCCATCCGACCAGCCATTTTCTTGCCTTTCCAGACCCGTTCAGGAAAAGAGGAACCGATTGAACCAGGCGCCCGTAAACCATGCTTAGTACCATGCGAAGCAGGAAAACCAGAAAAACCATGTCTTTTAACTACTCCCTGAAATCCTTTTCCTTTAGAAGTTCCCGCTACTTTGACTATCTCCCCTTGATTGAATATAGAAACATCAATTTGTTCGCCAATTTTTAAATGACCATTAGGAAATTCTCTTAAATAACGAAATCCTTTTTTAAAACCAGCTTTTTTAAAATGACCCTTTTGCGGCTTTTTAACTTTCTTATCCTTAATCTCTTCAAAACCAATTTGCACGGCTGAATAGCCATCTTTTTCTTTATTCTTTAGTTGAACAACCGAACAGGGCCCTGCTTCAATTAAGGTAACTGGAACAACCTGACTTTTTTCATCAAAGAGCTGTGACATACCTAATTTTTTACCCAAAATAAATTTCATAGAATTAAGACAATGGCTAATAAAATACCGGGCACTAAACCCGGTATTTAATCGACGGATAGCTGCCTTATAATTAAAACTTATCAACTTGTAAGAAAAACATATTCATAGAGATTACATTTTTATTTCAATGTCAACACCAGCTGGTAAATTTAACCCCATTAAGGCATCAATCACTTTGGCCGTGGGATTAATAATATCAATCAGCCGTTTATGAACTCGCATTTCATATTGTTCCCGGGAATCCTTATGAACAAAAGTAGAACGATTAACCGTATACTTATGAATTTGGGTCGGCAAGGGAACTGGCCCGCGAATCTCTGCTCCATAACGTTCCACTATTTCAACAATCTGCTTGATTGACTGGTCAATTAGCTTATGATCGTAGGCCTGTATTTTAATGCGAATTCGCTGCTTAACTTCTTCCTCTTTTTTAGGTGCCATCGTTAAAAATTAAAAATGAAAATTTCTAATTGTCATTATGAATAGAATCCTTCACTCTATTTAGTCGTTCAGGATGACTATTTTTTTATCCAAATACCTGCCACCGGGCAGGTATTTGGATAAAATGTTTACTTAGATATTTTAGTCACTACTCCAGCGCCTACTGTCTTACCGCCTTCTCGAAGGGCAAATCGCTGTTTTATTTCTAAGGCAACTGGTGACATTAGCTTAATCTTTAAATTGACCGTGTCGCCCGGCATAACCATCTCGGTCCCTTCAGGTAAAGTTACCTCGCCAGTTACATCAGTTGTCCTGATATAAAATTGAGGCTTATATCCACTAAAGAAAGGGGTATGGCGACCACCTTCCTCTTTAGATAGGATATAGACTTCTCCCTCAAACTCCTGATGAGGGGTAACACTGCCCGGCTTAGCTAAAACTTGACCTCTTTCAAGATTCTCTCTTTTGACTCCTCGCAATAAAATACCAGCATTATCGCCGGCTCTTCCTTCATCAAGCGATTTATTAAACATTTCAATACCGGTAATGACTGTTTTTTGAGTATCGTGCAAGCCAATTACTTCCACTTCTTCATTGAGTTTGACTATTCCTCTTTCAATTCGACCAGTAGCCACCGTGCCTCGCCCTTCAATAGAAAAAATATCCTCAATAGGCATTAAGAATGGCTTATCCACTTCACGAGTCGGTTCGGGAATATTTTCATCAATTGACTTCATTAATTCCCTAATCGGCCCACATTTTGGACAATCTTCTTTACCGCAGCCGCATTCCAAGGCCTGAAGAGCCGAACCTCGAATAATCGGAATTTTATCTCCTTCAAATTCATACTTACTCAAAAGCTCTCTAATTTCCTGTTCAACTAAATCAACCAACTCTGAATCATCGGTCTGGTCTGTTTTATTCAAAAAGACAACTAAGGCAGGCAAACCAACCTGACGAGCTAAAAGAATGTGTTCTCGGGTTTGCGGCATTGGTCCATCAGGCGCTGAAACGACTAAAATAGCTCCGTCCATTTGAGCCGCTCCGGTAATCATATTTTTAATGTAATCAGCGTGACCGGGACAATCAATGTGAGCATAATGCCGTTTCTCTGTCTCGTATTCAACGTGAGCTACGGCAATGGTCAAGCCACGCGCTTTTTCTTCCGGAGCATTGTCAATATCATTAACCCCTTTATCTTGGGACTTAAAACCAGCCGCTTTTAAACATTTTAAAATAGCCGCGGTTAAAGTGGTTTTACCATGGTCAACGTGACCAATGGTTCCGATATTAAGGTGTGGCTTTGTTCTTTCAAATTTCTCAGCCATATTAACAGCAAATAATGAACAATGAACAGCGAACAATAAAAAGTCGCTATTCAAAATTCTCTATTCACATATATTAAATTTAGTTTTTAACAACTTTATATAAAGTTTACAAAACATCCTCCAAATAGTCAATACCTCAACGAACAATATTGTTCATTGTTCATTGATTTAAAACGGTAAATCTTCTACTTTGACTTCCTGATTATCAGTAACTTCTTGATTATCCGGTTCAACCCCTTCGGTCTCTTCTTTTTCTTCGGCTTTCCATTCATCAATATCCCGATTAACTTTCTCTATCTCTGAAGATGACCGACCAGAACCTGCCTTTTCATAATCTTCCAGCCTCATAACTAAATAGGTCGGCCGGTTCTTTTCTACTATAATACACTTACCGCCTTCTTTTTGCAATATTTTTTTAATTCTTTCCCACATGCTAATTTTCTCAACGAGACAAGCAAGCTTGCTTGCGACATCGAGTTGTTAGAAAATCGAGCACCCAGCCCTCTAAGCTGTAATTTAAATAATAACAGATTACTATAAATATGTAAATTACTTTTTGGCTCTATGTTTTAATCTAAGACATAGAGGGCTGGGTAATGCTTCAGTCACCAAAAATCCGGTGTCTTACGACTTGGATTTTTGGTCTGAACCAATTATCTCTTCAAGCACATTCTTGGGCACTTCAGCATAATAGTCAAATTCCATGGTGAAAGTGGCTCGGCCTTGAGTCATTGACCTTAATTGAGTAGCATAGCCAAACATACTAGCCAAAGGCACCTGGGCATCAATTACTTTAACCCGACTGGCCTCTTCTCCTCTGTCTTCCATTTTGGCAATCTTACCTCGTTTAGCACTAATGTCACCGATAACATCTCCCATAAACTGCTCCGGAGTAACCACCTCTAATTTCATAACTGGCTCTAATAAAATCAAATCAGCCTGTTTAACTGCTCCCTGCAAAGCGATTGAACCAGCAATTTTAAAAGCGGCTTCCGAAGAATCTACATCATGATAAGAACCATCGTAAAGGGTGACTTTCAGGTCAACTAAAGGATAACCGGCTAAGACACCTTTATCCATCGCTTCTTTAACTCCCTTTCCCACAGCCGGAATAAATTCCTGGGGAATGACACCTCCTTTAATCGTATTAATAAATTCAAAGCCCTGACCTCGTTCTTGCGGTTCAACTTTCAACCAAACATGACCATATTGGCCATGACCGCCAGTCTGACGAATGTATTTTCCTTCGGCTTCCGCCATCTCTTTAATTGTTTCCTTGTAAGCTACTTGGGGCTGACCAATATTGGCCCCTACTTTAAATTCCCTCAGCATTCGGTCAACAATAACTTCCAGATGTAATTCGCCCATGCCGGAAATAATCGTTTGACCGGTCTCGGTATCACCTTTAATCTGGAAAGTTGGATCTTCATCGGCTAGCCGTTTTAGGGCCAGACCCATTTTTTCCTGGTCAGCTTTTGTCTTTGGCTCAATAGCAATAGAAATAACTGGTACGGGAAAAGTAATTTTTTCTAAAAGTATCGGCTGATTAGGATCAGCTAAGGTATCGCCAGTAGTCGTTTCCTTAAGGCCAATAGCTGCTCCGATGTCTCCGGCATAAAATTCTTTTACTTCTTCGCGTTGAGCCGCATGCATTCTCAAAAGGCGACCGATTCTTTCTTGTTTACCCGTGTTAGAGTTTAGCACATAAGAACCACTCGTCAAGATACCAGAATAAATTCTTAAATAGGCTAATTGACCAACAAAAGGGTCGGTAGCTATTTTAAAAACCAAAGCCGCCAAAGACGCCTCATCTTTGCTCTCTCTGGTCAATTTCTTTGTTTCATCTTTAAAGTCAAAACCCTCAACTGACGGCAAGTCAACTGGAGCAGGCAAGTAATCAATAATACCATCTAATAAAAGTTGGATTCCCTTATTTTTTAAAGCCGAACCGCAAAAAACCGGCACTAATTTATAATTAATAGTTGCTTGACGCAAAACCCGCTTCAAATCTTCTTCTTTTATTTCTTGGCCATCTAAATATTTTTCAGTCAATTGGTCATCTTGTTCAACAATTTTTTCCAGCATCTTATTTTGATAATCCTTACTCTCCTCTTTCATTTCTTGAGGAATTTCCTCTTCAACAACTTGCTCACCGTGATCGCCAATAAACTTATAGGCCTTCATCTTAACTAAATCAATTATTCCCTGATGTTTTTCTTCTAAGCCAATGGGGATTTGCAGAACGACCGCTTGAGGAGTTAATCGCTGCCAAATTGAATTTAAACTCTTTTTAAAATCAGCCCCGGTTCTGTCTAATTTGTTAATAAAACAAAGACGCGGCACTTTAAATTTATCCGCCTGACGCCAGACCGTTTCCGACTGTGGTTCCACACCGGCTACTCCATCAAAAACAACTACGGCTCCGTCAAGCACTCTTAAGGAACGCTGCACTTCAACCGTAAAATCAATATGACCGGGCGTATCAATGATGTTAATAAGGTACTCTCCTGGTCCGCTTTCCTTAGATAAATATCCTCGAGCTGTCCAAAAACAAGTGGTCGCCGCCGCCGTAATAGTAATGCCTCTCTCTTTTTCTTGTTCCATCCAGTCCATGATTGCCTCACCTTCATGAACCTCGCCAATTTTATGAGAAATACCAGTATAAAAAAGCACCCGTTCCGTAACGGTGGTCTTACCTGCATCAATATGAGCAATGATGCCGATGTCTCTTGTTTTTTTAATTGGATATTGTCTGGGCATAAATCAACTACCAGGCAAAATGAGCAAAGGCCTTATTAGCTTCGGCCATCCGATGGATGTCCTGTTTTTTCTTAACCGCTGTCCCGGTATTTTTGGAAGCGTCCAGCAATTCAGCAGCCAGTTTTTGAGCCATAGGTTTGCCTTTTTTAGCCCGCGCCGCCTGAATCAACCAGCGTATAGCTAAGGTAAGTCGTCTCTCGCCGCGCACTTCCCGAGGCACCTGATAATGAGCTCCGCCAATTCGACGCGACCTCACCTCAACTAAAGGAGAAGCATTTTTAATCGCCTGGTCAAATATTTCCAAAGGGTCTTTGTCTTTTCCATCAGAGGCGGATCCAGTTGTTTTCTCTAATATTTCAAAAGCGCCATAAAACACTTTTTGGGCAACCGATTTTTTACCGTCTTTCATCAGATAATTAATAAATTGAGCCACTAAAGTATTATTATACCGAGGGTCAGGATCAATTATTCTTTTAAATTTTTTCTTTCTACGCATAAAATTTATTTTATTTACTCTCAGCTGGTTTAGTCTCCTCTTTTCCGCCTGAGGCGGATCCGCCTTTGGCGGGAATTTCTTCCGAGCCAACCGGAGCAGCTTCTGCTTCAGCAGCTTCGCTGGCTATTTTCTTTTCCTGGCCCGGCTTCTTAGTTCCATAGCGGCTTCTTTTTTGTTTACGATTTTCTACCCCCTCGCTATCTAAAACACCCCTGACAATATGGTAACGCACCCCGGGTAAGTCCTTAACCCGACCACCCCGCAGTAGAACTACTGAATGCTCCTGAAGATTATGACCAATGCCGGGAATGTAGGCAGTTACTTCCATGCCATTAGTTAATCTGACCCGAGCTACTTTACGCAAGGCGGAATTTGGTTTCTTGGGAGTAATTGTTTTGACACTTAGACAAACGCCTCGTTTAAAAGGTGAAGGAGACTTTTTCGGTTTGTTCTTAAGCAAATTAAAATTTCGCCAAAGAGCCGGCGCCTTTGGTTTTTTCCTCGTAATTTTTCTCGGTTTTTTAACTAATTGATGAATGGTCGGCATAAAAAAAATAACCCACTTAATTAAAATAGCAGATTATTTTTTAAATGTCAAACTAAATAACCCATTGACTCGGTTATCTGTATCAATAACCCTAAATGGAAAAAATATTTATTTGCCTACTTTTATTCCAAGATTTAAAATAAGTATGCTATATACGCCTGCCTGTGTTAATATTTTTAAACAAAAATACCGCTAAAATCAGCGGTATTTTTCTTGGGTAACCAGAGAGAATCGAACTCTCATTGCCAGGACCACAACCTGGAGTTCTAACCGTTGAACTATGGTTACCATCTGGTCCCATCATCCGACAGGACTAATATCTATTACTAAATCAAAGATTTAGATAAATATTTAGCGCGCCTGGTAGGAGTCGGACCTACGACCTACTCTTTAGAAGAGAGTTGCTCTATCCGCTGAGCTACAGGCGCTCAATTATAATACTATAACGAAAAACATCCAAAAAGTCAAAACATATATTACCTAAAGGGGTCAGAGTAATTAGTTAGCCTGACTCGGACTAAATTATTTAGCCGGATATCCAAATTGTTTAATACTTTTTCCAAGGTTTCCTGGTTAATAACAACTCTTTCAATAGTTGGCTCTGGCTGAGTTTTTATAGTTAAATAAACGTATTGATAATAAATCAAAAGATTAAGACAAATTAACAAACCAAAAATTATTCCTAAAATTACCAGGTAATGTTTCTTTAAAAAATTATATACTGCGGTCAGGGATATTTTCTTAATCATCTTCATGAGAGTCAGACCCTCGAGAAAGTCTAACTCTATTGTATTATTGGGTATAAATTTTAATACTTAAAATAGTTTCTAAATCACCTTCTTCTAAGGGAAAATCAAATCTAACTAAATCCTTGGCGGCTAATCTTTTAATGGATAAATTCTCTATTTCTACTAAACGGTAAGGCGGATAAGGATTATCTTCCAAATTAGCCAAAAAAATAAGTAAGCTGGAAAAATCACCCCAAAGATAAATCTGAACATCAAGAAAGGGCCTTTCTTTATCGGTTAAGGGAGTATAAGGACTAATTGCTTTAATTTTAAAAAAATTATTGGTTTGTTGAGCGATCGTTTCCAGATTAGAGATAAAACCAACGGTCTCTTCAGACCCAAGAAAAACCCTGGCTATTTCTTTCAAATCAACTTCTCTCTCTTGATAGTTCCTCTGCAACTCCTTGGCCAAAGATTCCCGTTGGTTTAACTTAATCAAGATTTCTTGATTTGATAAATACTCTTGAGAGAGAGCTTTGATTTTATCTAACAAAGGGAAAATTCCCAACCAACCCAAAAGAAATAAGCTGATTAAACCCAAACAGGTAAACAGAATGATTTTTTTTTGAAGAGAAAGATTCATGGCTGAATAACTAGTTTAAGGGTAAAACTAAAATCTATATCGCTTTGCTTAATTAAATTAGATAAGGGTGCTTCAACTTCTTTAAAAAAAGAATTCTTTTCTAATGATTCTTGGAAATAAAGCAGATTTTCCCGCTGGTCAGCCCACCCATTTAAAGTAATTTGATTGTCAGTTGTTTGATAAAAAAAGTTAGTTAAATAAATCCCCGAAGGAACAATTTTAGTCATTTTTTCCAAAAGCGGTGTCCAAAGAATCATTTCTTCCTGTTTCAAATAAACTTGTTTGATGAGTTGATTAGTTTGTTTAATTTTTTCTTCGATTTCCAATATTTCTTGTGTTTTAGGATCGCTTTGTCTAATTTCTATTAATTTTTTTTGTTCTTCTGAAAGAATAGATAAAGAGAAATAAGTGCTGACTAAAAGTAAGATAAAAATAATTAAAAAAAATAAAAAACAAACAGCTAAAGAAGCTATGAGACGACTAAGCTCAGCTGATTCTAAATTTTTTTTGTCTTGGAAAGGCAAAAGATTTAATTTCAACATTTTATCTTACTTCTCTTAAAGCCAAACCTAAGGCAGTCGTATAAGTTAAGGTCTCTTTTTTAGGTAAAAGGGATGGCTGGACCAGAGATTTTTCTTTATCTGGAGGAAAAATATTAATCAGCGGATTGCCCAGTTCAACTGGCAAATCCAATTTTTCCTCAAGGTAAGAAGGTAAATTAAGTAAAAGAGAATCACCGCCGCAAAGCAAAACTTGCCTAATAACGCCGTCAGGTCCAAAAATATGGGCGGCCTGGCCATGATAAAAAGTAATATAATCCTTAAGTTGTTTAGCTAAGTTATTAGCCAAAGGTTCTAAGGCCTGATAAACCTTTTCTTCTTTTTTATCTAAACCGATTTTGATTTTTGATTGATTAGCCTGTTTTTCGTCAACGGCTAAATTTTCCATAATAGCCCGATTAAAGAGCTGACCGGAAACGGCAATATGAGAAGTAAAGCAAATAGCGGAAGCAGAAAAAATTACAAAGTTAGTTCCGCTGGCTCCTAAATCAACAATAATTGTTGGCGTAAAATCATTGGGGTTGATTAAACTACGGACAACCGCCACCGATTCCGGCTCTAAGGCAATTGGTTCTAGACCAGCTTTTTTCAAAAAACTCAAATAACTATCAACTAAAAAGCGAGGAGCGGCGGCAATTTGGATATTATAATGGTCAAAATGATTATTAGGCCGCTCGATAATCTGCCAATCTAAATAAACTTCGTCAACACTTAAAGGGATATGCGCCTCGGTCTCCCACTTAACTGCTTGGTTGAGTTCTTCTTCTTTCATTAAAGGTAATTGAATAACTCGGGTAAAAACTTTCTCTTCGGGTAAATTGCAGATAACTTGTTTTTTTTGATAAAACTCTCCTTTAATTTTTTTTAAAGCTTCTTTTAAAATAGCGGTTAATTCTTTCTCATTCTTGATTTCTCCCCCTTTAATAAAACCAGCCGGAATATCTTCTTTAACAAAATCAACTAGAGATAGTCCTTGTTTTTTTCTCTTTAGCTGGACTATTTTAAGAGTCAGATCACTTAAATCCAAGCCAAGGGTTGGTTTTTTAAAAAATTCAAACATGTTTATTGTTATTTTATCATTTTTCTTTTAGCTAGCCAAGACTGGCGCCTTTTTAAAAAAAGCGCTGGGCCAGCAACCAGTAAAACTCCTGAACCATCAATAAGGACATCTCTTAAAGAAGCATTCCTCCCTAAAATAAAACTCTGATGATATTCATCGGCCAAAGCATAGCCCATAGCTAAAATAACGGCTAAAATTAAAATCTTCTTTTTAGTTAATTGGTGTCCCCGGAGGGCTTGAATTAAAAGAAGAGTCAAAATAGCATATTCTAAAAAATGAGCTGATTTGGCCAAAACAAAATCCCATATTTTAGGCAGACCAGAGCTTAAATCTGGCTGATGAGAAAGAAAAAAAATTAAACCAGCCCAGAGGACTACTAATGACCACTTTCCAATAATTTTTATGGTGAGTTTTGTCGAATCCATTATAGTGAGTTTGCAAGTTACATTCATAGAAAAAGAAAAGCCGCTCTACGTTAATTAGTTTAACACAATGCGGCTTTTAAGAAAAACGATTAAGGCATCTATTTGACAATTACCTTGTCTTGCAAGTCATGTAAATCTTTGATAATGCCTGGAATTTCTTGTTCTGCTCTGGACGAAGACAAAAGAGAGACAATTAGTTCATCTAAGATCTGGAAAAGTTCTTTTGGACTAAGTTGGTCATTATCTACCTTAATTCTGGTTTCTGTCAATTTCTGTCGCGCCTGATTAAGCATTTGAATCAGCAAGTCAATACTCGCCTGGGATTCGTTTATACCCTTGATTAATTTTTTCTTGTAGTTCACCATCCCCTCCTTTATTTTTAGAGATTTTAAGACTAAAAACTAAAAACTTTCCAAAAAATCCTTTAACGATTGACTGTTTAAAATGTTCTTTTTGGCGGCCCAGCCACGGCGGGCTTGGGCAATGCCTAATTCTATTAAAGATAAACCTACTTGAGAATGAGCATCGCTACTGATAACTAACTCAACTTCTGCTTTAATAGCTTTTCTAATATCAACATCCCTTAAGTCCAAACGTTCTGGTTGAGCATTAATCTCCAGAGCTGTCTTGGTTCTTTTAGCAGCTTTGAAGATTTGTTCAAAATCCAATTGATAGGCCTCTCTTTGAAAAATTCTGCGGCCAGTGGGATGACCAATAATATCTACATTAGGATTTTCCATGGCTCGAATAATCCGTTGAGTCATTTCTTTCTTAGGCATTTTGTATTTAGAATGAATCGCGGCCACCACGATATCCAATTTAGACAAAACTTCATCTCTAATATCTATTGCGCCGTTAGTCCTAATATTAGCTTCACATCCCTTAAGAATCTTGATTCCCCTTAAGCGACTGTTAATTTTATCTATTTCTTCCATTTGACGCAAAAGTTTTTTTTCATCTAAACCATTAGCCACTTTTAAGTCCTTGGTATGGTCAGTAATAACTAAATATTGATAACCTATTTTCTTAGCGGCCTTGGCCATTTCTTCTATGCTCTGCATTCCATCGCTCCAGTCAGTATGACAATGACAGTCACCTTTAATCTCGTCATAGCCAATTATTTTAGGCAATTGACCAGCCAGGGCTGCCTCAATTTCTCCCGTATTGTTTCTTAATTCCGGTTCAACATAGGGCAAGCCAATTGATTGATAAACTTTTTTTTCTGTTTGACCAGTTACTCTTTTTTTACCTCGCCAAACACCATATTCATTTAATTTTAATCCTTTTTGTTGAGCCAGCCGCCGAGTTAAAATATTATGGTCTTTGCTGCCTGTAAAATACTGGAGAGCCGCTCCAAAACTTTGTTTTTTAATTACCCGCAAGTCGCCATCAAAACCGCCTTTAAAACGAACAGATGATTTAGTTGACCCCTTGGCCCAAACCTTAACTATCTCAGGCATCTGGACAAAAAAATTCATTACTTTTTCCGGTTTTGGAGAAGTAACTAAAACATCAATATCACCAATTGTTTCTTTCATGCGCCTGATTGAACCAGCCACGCTAACTTTTTCTACTTGAGGCAATTTATCCAGACGGCCAATAATTTGTCTGACTATTGGTAAAATCAAGCCAAGTAAAAAACGGCCTTTCCCCGTTTTGACAAAAGCAATGCTTTGTAAAATATTCTTTTCACTTTTTTCGCCAAAACCAGCCAATTTTTTTATCTTGCCTGCCTGGGCAGCTTTTTCTAAATCATTTAAATTTCTAATCTTTAACTTTTTGTAAAGAATTTTTATCTTTCTTGGTCCTAAACTTTCAACTGATGTCAATGAATCAAGGTCAACCGGAGATTCTTTTTTAAGTCTTTGATAGGCCTTTATTTGGCCGATTTTAATAAATTCTTCTATTTTTGAGGCAAGGCCCCGGCCAATCCCAGGAATCTTTTGTAAGGCCCCTAACCCACCCTCTTGATAAATCCCGCCCACATCTTTTTCCAAAGATTCTAAAACCCGAGCTGCCTTACGGTAAGCTCGGGATTCAAAAAAAGTATCTTCCTCTTTCATCTCTAATAAATCAGCCATCTGGCCAAAAATTTGAGCTAACTCTAAATTTTTCATTCTTTTAAGGGACTGTATCTTAGGGACAGTCCCTGAGATACAGTCCTTCGGTCATTCTTTGGGATAAGGCGGACGAATACCTTTGCCTGGCAGTGTTCTGATTGTTTTTTTATCTTTAGGATATATCTGTTTATAAATAAAAAATGGCAGAAAGGCGCTGAACAAAATAAAGATTATTGCCAGAATAAAAAGAACATTAAAACCAAATCGATGTGCAATTATCCCTCCTAAGGCCCCGGCCATTCCTGCGCCAACGCCAATTAAAGCAGCCCTGATACTCCAATTGGATGCTTCTTTACCTTTGTCAATATGCCGAGTAAAGACAGCCGCATAAGCGGATACATTCATACCCATACCAATAGCGTAAAACACTTGTAGAAAATAAATATGCCAGGGCAAACGAGAAAAAATATAGGCAAAGACCACTGAAGCAGCTAAAATATTGCCAATAATAATAAAAAAAAGGTCATCTTTTTCTCCGTGATTTTTATCTAAATACCGACCAAAGGGAATAACCACTAAAGACATGACAATCCAATAAATAGCTGCGGCATAACCAACTACCTCCACATTGCCGCCTTGAATCCGTTCGGTTAAAAAAATAGCAAAGATAGGACTAATAAAACCAAACCCGCTAACCAAAGCCACATCAGAAAGAATTAAAATTTTAATCACTTTATTAATCAGTTTCATAATCCTATAATAAATCCTTTGACCAAGGATGACAAGTAGCTATTCTCTTTATTCCCAGCCAAAGACCCTTAAAGACACCTTTTTCTTCTATAGCTTGATAGGTGTATTGAGAACAAGTTGGATAATGACGGCATTGTCCTAAAAGTCGCAAAATTGGCAACCAGCCATGGTCCGGCGAAATAGTTTTCTGATAAATTTTAATTAAGAAGAGAATAAAGAGTTTAAGCATTTTTCCCAACGAGTATAAGAAAAACCGCTTGTTCTATATAGAACTTGGGCATTTCTCTCATTATACCAATCAAAGGAAAATAAAAAAGGCCTGTGGAAATTGGTTTTTATTCAATCCAACAGACCCTAAGTTAAAATTACGGCGGTTTAGCCATTCCCTTTAAAGGATATCCTTGTTTCAAAATAGCCACTAGATTGGGTAAATATTCTGCTCTCAAGCCGTTAATCCTGAATCTCTTTTTGCATAAATTACAGAAGAAAATAGCCTCTTCTGTAGGCATGCCTACATTTTCTATCCTTAAAAAAGAAATATCTTTTCCCTTACAGCCAGGGCATTGGTATTCATGTTCATTCATTTCTTCCTCCTTCTTGCCGATTTCTTTTTTTTAAGGAGCTTCTTTCCCCGCAGATTAACAAATTGACTAATGACTGTCAAGTATATGTAATGAAGGGGATAAAATGGAAATAAATAAAATAAAGTCAGAGGAAATTATACATTTTTTTCAAAACAAACTGGCTTGTTTGGAAAAATTACCTCGTTCTTCGTCTTTAAAAATTTTAATCCGGCCATATTCACCATCATAACCCGGTTCAATGCTGACTTTGCCCCGGCGAACCCGATTGACTCCTTCGGCAATTTCAGCGGAACTGGCCCGCTCTATTTGTTCTGGACTTATTTCTAAAAGTATTTTGAATTCTGAACCAAGGCGCTTAATCAAATTTTTATATTCCTCCCTAACCGCTTTACTAGCCACCCCCATTCCTTTGGCTTCAGCAATAATTTCTTCTAAAGGAATTGTCTTTCTAAAAGGAATAACTTGGACTGGGTTCTCTCCTTCTTTTCTATCAGCCAAATCATTAACCCTATGAAGCACGCCGATAGTCAAAGGCCGCTGGCATTGAGGACAGATATTCTTTATTTTTTTTGACTCTTGAGGAGTGAGACAAACCTGGCAATTACGATGTCCGTCATAATGATACCTACCCTCTTCAGGAAAGAATTCAATTGTTTCTAAAAACTTTTGAGGGTCTCTATTTTTAATTGCCTCGACAACCCCAGCGTAACTCAAATCAGTATCAAAGACATTAGCTTCCCGGCCGATTTTGCTGGGACTGTGGGCATCGGAATTGCTGACTAAAGTAATTTTGTCTAAAGATGAATTTAGCCAGCTCATCGGAGGATCGCTGGAAAGTCCTGTTTCTCCGGCATGAATATATTTTGAATATTCTTCAAAACATTCTTCCAAAGAGTCAAATCCTGAATTAGCTCCGAATAAACTAAACCAAGGAGTATAGATATGAGCCGGAATAATAAAACAATCTTGAGAAGTATTTAAAACAATTTTAGCCAGTTCTTTGGCATCAAGGCCTAAAATAGGCCGACCGTCAGATTTAAGATTGCCAATCCAGCCCAAACGGGTATTAATTTTCTCTACCGTTGAAAAGTCAGGCGCTAAAACAACAATGTGGATTTTCCGCGTCCGGTTGTTTTTTGAATAAATACAACTGATTTCGCTGCTTAATAAAAAACGTCCTCCTTCGTCTTGATGATTATTGGGCAACCAATCATTATTAACTAAAGAAGCGCGACTTTTCTTTTTTATCTTAAAAAGTCCTGGTTCAGCTGGCTCAAGCTTTTGTTTAAGTTCTTTTATCCAAAGCGGATGAGTAAAATCACCAGTTCCTAAAACTTTAATTCCCTTGATTTTAGCCCATTTATTTAAATTTTCCACATCCATATCCCGCGAGGTCGCCCGGGAATATTTGGAATGGATATGCAGATCAGCAATAAATCTCATAATTAACAGTGCCCCCAGAAGGAGCCGCCCCGTCATCCGATGGTTCGCCCGGTCGAATGACCGGGCGAACCCTCCGTAATTTATTCAATAAACACCCCCCCTGATTCGAACAGGGATCTCATCCTCCGGAGGGATACGCTTTATCCATTAAGCTATAGGGACAATTGTTTTTATTTGCGCAACGAGCAAGTAAATATATCCTTTATATTATACTCTCTTAAAAACAAGGGTCAAACAATGGATAAATTTCTATAACTTGCCGTAATCCCCAAGACCAACCAAAACATTATCTGTCCCTGCTGTAAGGTCCAAAAAAAATGGTCAAAGAGAGCAATAAACAAAAAAGAAAAAATAACAAATACTAAACAGTAATTAAACATAGGCCTTCGACTCGGGCTCTGCCCTCGTTCAGGCCATAACGCTTTAAGAATAAAAATTAAAAAGAAAACCAATCCGATTAGACCTGTTTCGCTGGCAATAAGCAGATAAATATTATGAACTGGCTGATGAAGCCAAGCAGATAAAAGGTGAAGTATCTCTCTAATTTCCCAGACAAAATTACCCAAACCTATGCCCAGCCAAGGATGTTCCTTGATTATAGAAAAAGCTGTTTGATTGTAGAAAGTGCGCAAACTGACTGATTGCTCAGTCAAAGAAATTGACCAGCGAGAAGAAATTTCCGGCCAGGCTAGAACAGTGAACAGACAACAGAAAACAATGAACAATAAAAAAACTGATACAATTCTTTTGAATAATTCTTTATCCGGCATCTGGATAACCCGCCAAAAAAGAAAAATAAAATAAATCAAACTAGCCAATAGAAAAGTAAAAATAATCAGGCGGGAAAAAGTCAGCCCGAGAGCAAACAACAATAAACAAAAAACAGTCAACAAAAAACAGTTTTTAATAAAGGAATGTTTTTTATTCAGCCAAAGAAAATAAAAACAAAAAATACTTAAGATAAAAAAAGCCGCTAAAAGATTAGGATGAGGCAAGCTGCCGTAAGGCCGAATCATCTTTATCCCTTCAATAACAATTTTAGCCACGCCGGCTGTTTCTGGACTTAAGGGACTCTCAAGTAAATATCTTAAACCCAGGCTTTTTTGACTGGTATATTGACCAAAAGCGATAAAAGATTGAACCAAACCACTGGCCATTAAAATTTGGGCTACTCGCTCAAAATTGAATAATTGCCTGAAATTATATTTTAAATAAAAAAATAAACCGGCTAATTCCAGTAGTTTAAACCAATGATAAAAACCAAGCTGAATATTCTTAGCTTGGACTAATGAAATTAAACTGATAATTAAAAAAATGACCAGCCAAAAATTGGGGCTTTTCATTATCTCTTGAAATCTTCCAATGGCTAATCCTTTTTTAAAAAATCTATCTTTTCTTTTTCGCCAAAACCAAAACAGAAAAATCGATAAAATCAACAAGTCAGTCAAATAAAGATAAACACTGGACCATTCACTAAAATCACCTCCCCATTGATAAAGTATTTTCCGGGTCTGAAAAGGCAAGCAAAAAATCAACAGATAAAAGAAAAGTTTTTCCATAGCTTTAAAGATTAATGGACAGTCCCTTATAAGCTTCTCTAACCACTTGTCGGTCATCCCAAGGTATTTTCTTACCTCTAGTCACACACATCCAAGGTTCGCAACCCTTGCCCGTAATAATAACAACATCGCTTTTTTGAGCTAATTTTAAAGCCCCTTGAATAGCTTGGCGCCGGTCAAGAATTCTCTCTGGCTGTTTTTGCTTTAAGCCAGCTGCCACCTCATCAATAATTGTCTGGGGATTTTCATCATAGGGATCTTCATTGGTAATAATAATCTTATCAAGATATTGTTCGGCGATTTTACCCAAGGCCGGCCGCTTCCATCTGTCCCGGCCACCGCCAGTTGCTCCCAAGACGCCAATCAGCCGACCCTTAAAAACTTCTCTGATGGTTTGATAAACTTTTTCTAAAGCATCCGGCGTATGAGCATAATCAACTATAACAGTAAATGGCTCCTTAATAACTATTTCCAACCGACCAGCCAGGCCCCTTACTTGTTCCAGGGCCAATTTGATTTTATTTAAAGAGATCTTTTCGGCTAAACCAACCGCGATAGCCGCTAAGGCATTAGAGATATTAAATCTGCCTAAAAGATTTAAATTAAAATTAGTCCCTTCAACTATAAAACTGATTCCATTTTGGCTAAACTGATAATTTTTGCCCTGGATTGATTGTTGAACCCTATCTAATGGTTGGTCAACTAGACTGTATCCCCATTTTTCTGCGGCGGGAAATTGTAAAAAATAATCACTATAGGGGTCATCTAAATTAATAATCATCTGGCCATTGGACCTAAGGGACTGGAAAAGCTTAGCCTTGGCTTTTTGGTAATTAGCAAATCCCCCATGGCTTTCCAAGTGTTCAGGGGTTAAATTAGTTAAAACCGCTGAATCAAAGCTAATAAACTTATGACGATATTGTTTAATTCCTTCAGAAGTTACTTCTAAAACCGCATATTGACAGCCAGCTTGCACGGATTGTCGCAGAAATTTCTGCAATTTTAAACGACCGGGCATGGTCATTTTCAAATTATTCGGCCAAACTTGAGCTTTGATTTTAAATTGAATGGAAGAAAGAGCCGCTACCGAATAACCGGCCTCTTCCAAAATCCGGCTAATTAAAAAAACTACCGTGGATTTGCCATTAGTCCCGGTAACGCCAATCACTTTCAGTTTTTGTGCAGGAAAGCGATAAATAATTGCCCCTAAAAACCCCCAGCCAAAGTGATACCAACTAAAGATAAATTTAGGGATTATCTTTTTTAACAGATTTTTCATTACTTTAAAAATACCAGTTTAAGAAGAAAATTAAAAGAGCCGGTAATCTTGATAATTTTTACCGGCTTCTTTTTTTATAACATTTATAACAGTAATTCTTGAGGCATCACCTTTTTAATTATTACCATTCTGGCAACAGCTAAATCCCAGTTTTCCTTATTTGGAATGATGCCTTCTGCAAACTGAGTTACGATTTTAAATTTTCCGTCTATTAGCTCCATAATGGTAATCAGTTCGCCTTCTTCCCCAATTTTAATATCCCCTTTTTTATCTAATACCACCGACGAACCCAGCTTGGCTTTCCGAAATTTCTTGATTAATTTCTCAATTAACTTATCGACCTTGTTTTTCATAATTCCCTCTGTTTAATGATTGTTAAGGAGCCTTTCTATCTCTGAAATTAATTCATAGAACTAATGATTCTTTGTCAATAATTGACTTGTCAGACAATTTTTCTGGCTAAAAGATAAATCTGATACCAGAACGGCTGAAAAATTAAATCAAAGGCGCCTGGATAAGTGATTTCTTGACCATTAAATCCTTTTTTAAAACGGGTTACCCCGGGCCATTTTTTTTCGTCAATACCCCAAAAATCATAATATTTCAAGCCCTGACTTTTGGCTTGGCCAATGGCTCGCCACTGCAAAAAATGAGGAGCCATCAGCTGACGGAAGTTATAATCAGAAGCGCCGTGTAAATAAGTGGCTGTTTGACCAAAAAAACAAACCAGATTAGCCGCCACAATCTGGTTTTGATATTTAGCCAAAAATAGTTTAATCATCCCTTCTTGACCTAAAACCTCCAACATTTTTTGATAATATTCCTTAGGGTGAAGATAAAATTTATCCCGTTTAGCTGTTTGTTCTAATAAATCTAAAAAGGTATCTGCGGCTCCATTATCATTCGCTGGCTCAATTATTACTCCTTTGTGTTGAGCCAATCTAATGTTATATCTGGTTTTTTGATGCAGCTGGCTTAACAATTCTTTCTCTGATTTAGTGATATCTAAAATTAATGTCTTGGCTGGTTGGATTTGTTTGCTTGACCGAAACGAGGACAATCCTTCAGAGACAGTCCTTGGGACAAGGACTGTCTCTGAAGGACCCTCCCTGTCGTCCTTGCTATCTGGCTCAATTTTGAAAAAAATACTCTTCTCTTTTTTAGCTATTTTTTTTACTTCAGCTAAAAAATTTTGGAATCCGTCAGCCGAGATTTGACCAACTGGCCCGCGCGGACAATACAAATAATTTTTTCCCAAGGGTAAATTATGTTTTATGACCAAAGCTTTTAATCCAGACATTTCCAGCCGCCAGATTCTTCGGCCTAATGACTCTTGGAATTCTCCCCATGACCAAGATTGTAAAAAAGAACCATTGTTGGCAATAACAAATTGGTCCCATTCTTCCTTTTGATTAGCTGAAACTGTGCTCATGTTTTCCCTAAAATCTTCAAGGCCTCTTTAATTCTATCAGTTGACCCCTTTATTTTCCCGGAAACCTGCTTAAGAGCTTCTCTGGCTTGACGATTGGTATAACCCAAACTGACCAAGGCGTCAATTACTTCATCATCGGCCATTAACTTATTCACTTCAGCTCCGGGCACCAAGATTTTACTGCCTAATTCTAAAATAACTCTTTCGGCTGTTTTCTTGCCAATCCCGGAAACCTTGGTTAACAAACTAACCTGGCCACTAGCAATAGAGGTCTTTAAATCCTTAAGTGAAGCAATTGATAAAACAGCCAAACCAGCTTTGGGACCAATACCACTGATGGAAATAAGCATTTCAAAAAATTCTAATTCTTCAAAGGATAAAAAGCCGTATAAATCTAAAATATTTTCTCGAGAATAAAGATGGATAAACAATTTTGCCTCTTCTCCTTTATCAGCTATACTTTTCAGGGTAGCTGCTGAACAAAAAACCTTATAACCAACTCCCTCAATATTCAAGATAACAAACTTATCTGTCTTTAATTCAATTTTACCTTGAAGTAAAGCGATCATATTAAAAATCCTATCATAAACTTGCCTAAATTGAAAGAATAAGATAAACTCTATTTATTATGCCTATAACTAAATCAGCTGAAAAAGCTCTACGCCAAAGCCGCCGAAAACGGCTCTTTAATCTTCGCCGGATTAAAAAGATGAGATCTCTGGTTAAACAGGTCAATGATCTACTTAAGGAGAAAAAAAGAGAAGAAGCTCTTAAAATTTTACCTCAAGTTTATAAGGCCATTGACAAAGCGGCTAAACGAGGAGTGATAAAAAAAAATACGGCCAGCCGAAAGAAATCACGCCTGACTAAAGCTATTGAAAAAAATAAATAGCTTAGGAAATATTTCTGAGAATGACACTCCTAAATTACTCCTGAATTTATAATGTGGATAATTTCCGCTTGACAGCGAAGGGCAACTTTGATAGCCTATGATTGTGCCTATGGGTACAATTGAACAATATTTTAAGGCAGGCCTTAAGCGCCTTAAAACCAAGATAGAACAAAGTAATAGAAAACTGCTCTTAGCGGCAGTTATTTTATTTGGTTTAATTTTCTCTTTAGTTAACCCGGTTAAAGGAATGGAGCAATTTCTTTTTTTCCGCTTCAACCAAGACAAATCATCTCTTGTTGAAGAAATCAAACAAGAAGCAAATTTTACTCAAGAAAGTTTTTCAGTTGACCGAACTTATCTGACGGCTAACTCTTTAGCCAGTTTAGTCAGCCAACCAGACTCTCCGGCCACATCTGAAGAAAATTCATCTGACCAAGAAATTTCTTTAATTCTTCTTCAAGCCAACGCTCTCTTAGCTCAAAACTCTCCGACTACCTTTATCAGTCAGGACCCGCGCAGCGGTCTGATTACATATATTGTCCAGGAAGGTGATACTCCTTCCAGTATTGCCGCTTCCTTTGGCGTTACCACCTATACTCTGCTCTGGGCCAATGACCTTAAAGAAACTAGCATTATCCGACCAGGTGATGAATTAACTGTTTTACCAGTCACTGGCGTTCTCCATCGAGTTAAAAGCGGCGAGACAATTGGCGGCATTGCTAAATATTACCAAGCTGATGAAGAAGAGATTATAGTTTTCAATGCCTTGTTGGCTGACGGAACAATACAAATTGGTCAAAAATTAGTCATTCCCGACGGCCAGATGCCGGCTCCTAAACCAAGCTACAGTTATGTCGCCCAACCAAGTTATAACGGAGCGGGTACCGGTCAGAGTCGCTCTTTTCCTTATGGCCAATGTACTTGGTATGTAGCCCAAAAGAGAATTGTTACCTGGAGCGGCCATGCTAAATATTGGTTAGCTAATGCCAAAGCGGCCGGCTATGCCACTTGCCAAGGATCTAATTGTCAGCCCCAAGTAGGCGCCATTGTCAGTTTAAAAGACGGCGGATGGCTGGCTATAACATATGGTCATGTTGCTTACGTGATTAAAGTAGAAAAGAACCGCTTCCTTATTTCGGAAATGAACCGCATTGGCTGGGGAGTGGAAAGCGTCCGCTGGATCCCTTTGGGCAGTTCTTTAATTAAGGGATTTATTTATTAAAAAATAAAAAAATTGAAACTTGAAATTAAAAATCACCACTTGAGCTGGTGATTTTTATATCTCTTCCTGCTTGGGCCGATATTGAATTGCTTCAGCCAAGTGGGCCGGCTGGATATGCTCAAGCCCGGCTAAATCAGCAATGGTCCGGGCTAATTTTAATAAGTGGAAATAGGAACGAGCCGATAAATGGAGCTGGCTCATAGCGCTTCTTAATAAACTTTGGCTGGCCAAGTCAATCCGGCAGTATTTCTTGATTTGTTCCAAGGCCATTTCGCTATTAGTGAACATATCTTTTTCATTGAAAAATCTTTTCCTTTGGATTTGTCTGGCTTTTTGGATTCGTTTTTTAATTATTTTTGAAGATTCAGCTACTTTCTGACTGGCTAATTTTTCGTAAGTCAAACGGGGCACCTCAATATGTAGATCAATTCTATCCAAAAGCGGTCCGGAAATCTTTCTTTGGTATTTAGAAACTTGAGCAGGAAGACAAATACATTGCTGCTGGGGGTCGCCTAACTTACCGCAAGGACATGGATTCATGGCGCCAATTAAAATAAACTTAGCTGGAAAAGTTAAACTGCCGCTCGCCCGAGAAATCATAACCAAACCATCTTCTAAGGGTTGACGCAAACTTTCCAGAACAGGCCGGCTGAATTCGGGAAATTCGTCTAAAAAAAGAACTCCCCGATGAGCCAAAGTAATCTCACCGGGCCGCGGATAGGAGCCACCGCCGATTAAAGAAACAGCTGAAGCAGTGTGATGAGGCGACCGAAAGGGCCGTTCGGTCATGAGCGGCTGATTATCGGGCAAATGGCCGGCTACACTGAAAATCATGGTTACCTCTAAGGCCTCTTCTATGGTTAAGGAAGGCAAAATAGAAGAAAAGCTACGCGCTAAAAGCGTTTTACCGGCGCCGGGCGGCCCATGCATGAGAAGATTATGCGCGCCGGCCGCGGCAATCTCCAAAGCGCGCTTAGCTTGTTCCTGCCCTTTAATATAGGCCATATCAGATAAAGATTCTCTTACTTGCTTAAATTGTTTAATTTTTAAATGAGGACACGAAGGAATTATCTCTTCTCCTTTTAAATGAACAACTAATTGAGATAAGGATTTAACGGGGATAATTTCTAATCCCTTAATTAAAGCCGCTTCTTGAGCATTTTCCTGAGGGACAAATAAGGTCTGAAATCTTTCTTCTTTAGCCATTAAAGCAACAGCCAAAAGACCATTGACGCGGCGGAGCTTGCCCTCTAAAGAAAGTTCGCCAAGAAAAAGTTTGTCTTCTAAATTTTCAGCATTTATTTGATTAGAAGCCAAAAGAAAAGCCACAGCCATAGGTAAATCATAAGCTGGGCCTTGTTTTTTTAAATGAGCTGGCGCTAAATTAACAATCACTCGGCGCCGGCTATGCTCTGGCGGACTGGCTCCGCTGTTTTTAATAGCTGAAGAAACCCTCTCTTTTGATTCATTAACTGCCTGATCAGGCAAACCAACAATATGAAAAGAATGGAGTCCCGTCGATAAATCAACTTCCACTTCAATTGGTTGAGCTTTCAAGCCAACCAGAGCGGCTGAATAAACTTTAGCCAGCATAAATCCCTCCTAATTTAAAAACCTGCTTTATTCTAACAGGTTTTTGTCTCCCTAGAAAGCGCCGGGTCCCTATTAATTTATTAATCAAAGATTTTCCTCTTTACTGCATTTCATGCATAATCTTGCCTCAGGGACAACTTCCAGGCGTTTTGGTTCAATCTTTTTTTGACACTTCTCGCATTTACCATAATCACCTTTTTTAATTTTAATTAATGCATCTTCAATATCCTCAAGCCGCAATTCTAAAGTATGTTCAACTGGTAATAAATTTTCGTATCCTTCTATTTCTTCAGCGTTTTCATCTTTACGGGAACGATTTAAACCAAAGAAAGGAAAACGGGTCAGCCAATTCCCTTTTAATAGAGGGTCTTTTTTAGCAAAAAATCCGAGATCCTTGATTAATCTCTTTTTTTCTGCTTCTAATTTCTTTTGGAGATTTTTTTGTAAATCCTTATCCATGCCAATGTTGTCTAAATTTATAAGCTGAGCTCAATGCGAAGCGTAATGAATTTAGCCACAACATTGAGCACCCCGCCCTCTATGCTTTAACTGTAAGGCATAGGGTTAAAAGTAATTTATATTATCAATAACCTTAATAATTGCTAGGTTACAACTTAGAGGGCGGGGTAAGGGTTTTCTAACTCCGCATTACTGCGTAGAGAAAGCCCTTTAATTTTAGCACAAAAATATGATGTCAACAAGGTTTTGTGAAAATAAAAAAAGGCCACTTTAATATTGACTCTTTTAGAAAATTATGATATTATAGAGGGACCTTGTGACCAAAATTAATTACTTCAAGGGCCCAAGGTCCCTCTTTGTTTTTCTACAATCAAGGCGTTATCACGCTATTTTTTTATAATAATTGCCTCCTGCGCAATAAACAGCCATTTACAGAAAAACATTTTTTATCTTCTGCTAATCACCGGTCCTTTTTAGGACCTTGATATAACTGTTAAAAATTAAAGAACTAATAAATTCTATTTGCAATCAGCAAAAGATGTCCCCTGATAAGTTTCAGTAAATTTGCGGGGACATTTTTATTTTATCAATCAGGGACCATCTTTGTCAAGTCCTGTTTATCCACAGCTTATAAACAATTATTTATCAATGATTAAATCAATCGTTTTTTCTAAGGATTCTTGAGAATTACTAATAATAAAGTAATCGCCTACTTGACTATAAAGATAATTAATTGTCGAAGAAAGAGGTCTTAAAATAGTTATTTCAATCTGACGGTAAATTTGAGAGGAAAGATCATAATCCTCTTTAAGTTTTGACTCAATTTTATCTAATATCTGGCTTATTTGAGCCGTTGAACTTTTTTTCTCTAAAAGCAAAGTAAAAGGAAGGGATATTTCCGAATTAGCGGGCAATAGGATAAAAGCCATTTCTGGCTTAAAAAGCGGCTGGATATCTTCTTGAAAACTCAATTGCGACTGAATGAAATAATCATTGAGTTTGTCCATAGCTCCCGGCCCATAGAAATTATTTTCTCTTAAAAATTGATTTAAAGGAGCCATCTGTGGATAAAGTTCTTGCTGATTAATTAGCCCAAAAATAACGGTTTCTTCAGGAATTAAATCAGCAAAAGCCATTTTTTGAGAAGAGAAAAACCAGCAACCCAGGATTGAAAAAATAATTATTAGAAATAAACCAATGCCTAAAAACAGCCATTTTCTTGATGGCTGTTTTTGCTTTGCTTCTGGCCTATCCCGCAAATCCACTTTCATTTCTTCAGCAATCTCATCAGCCGAATCACCTTTTTTAATTTGAATGGGAATTTTGGGCATTTGAATTATTCAATAAATTTGAAAGTGGAGAGAATATTTCTATAAAATTCTTCAGGATTTTCGCCATAGAAACCTCTAAATAAAAACCTATAGGTACCAATTTCATCAATTGCAAAAAAGACAATTATCTCTTCGTCAAGCTCATCAAACCCATAAGTAGATCTATAAAAATTAATATTATTTATTTTAACATTATTTGCATCCTCAATTGGAATATTCACAGCAAGAGGAATATCAACACTAACCCAATTAAGCGCACTGTTTACGTCATCAACAAAATTAATAGTTTCTTCATCTCCTGTTGGCTGTATAAACTCAAATCCATACGTAGTCTGCCAACCGTTCGGATATCTAATTTCGTATTTATATTTTTCGTTTGTATACGTCTGCCAGTCGGAAGTATCTATTCCAGTTTCGGGTTCCACTTCACTTTCCGGTTCGCTTTCCGCCTTCAACAAAGCATCAATAGTGGCATACATGCTTTCCCGGGAAGTAGTCATGACTAATTTATTGCCAACAATGGCATAATCAATACTTAAGTCAGGGCTAGGGAAATTAAGGTAGCGGATGACGATATCCTGATAAAGATTATCCTGGAATTCTTCCGTAGCGGTTGGCTGGACTTCTATATCTAAACCGAGGAAAAACGACTCCAGGTCAGTTTTGATACTGGTTTCCCAATTACGCAATTCTTGGCTTAAATCAACGCCCTCAACTAAAGCAATAACTATAGCCAAACGGTTGCCTTCTGGCTGGCTGTAGAAATATAAAGTATAATTCCCTCCTTTAATATCACTGTTCGCGGCAGTGAAAAGAATACTATTCGGCAAACTTATTCCTAAAGATGAAACAAGCGTATCTAAATCAGCATATTTTTTCTCTGTTTGACTGATTAATTTGGCTAAAATTCGTTTAAAAGTATTAAGGGTCTGTTCTTGGGCAGCCACTAATTTCAAATCATCAAGGAGCAAATTTTCCTGACCGATAGTCAATTCAATGGTTCTGGTCTCATCTACTGGAATAAGCGGTTCGGGCACAGTCGGCTCAACTGGCTGGCAATCTTCGTCAGCGAGACATTGGTCTTCTCCTTCTCCTTCAATACTGACGCATTGAAAGTCCTGGCATTGATAATACATGGCTACTGGCAGAATTACTCGCAAATAATTCCACCAATAAAAAAACCCTCCAATTCCTCCAATAATTAAGATAACTGCTAAGCCAACAAAAACAAATTTTAAACGACTCTTTTTGATGGCTGGCTTAACTTCTTTCTTGAGAGGCAATTCTTTCTTGAAAAGAACTGGCTTAGGCGGAATCGGTTTAGGCAATGTTGACATCTTAGGAGAAAATGGTTTAGGCAAAACTGGCGCTTTGACAACAGCTGGTTTAGGAAGCTTAACCGACCGACTAGGCCGAAAGAGATGAAAAAATCGAGAAATAAAAGAAGGTTTTTTCTTGGGAAGAACTGGTTTCGTCTTCTCGACTTCTTTTCTTCCTTCTTTTACTTCTTCCCGTTCTATTTTCTGACGAGATATTTCAGCCCTCATTCTTTCTTCTTCTAATCTTTTTTGTGTTTCTTCAATCCTCTTTTTAATCTCGGTTTCCTTCATAAGTCTCTCCGCCGATTTTAAACGAAAAGGAGAAGGAGAAGGAAAAGCCGGTCTTTCATCTGGTTTAACTACCGGCAGTTCGGCTGGCGGAGCGGCTTTTTTAACATGGTCAGCCTTTGGTAATAAAGGTCTGGCAGAGTGACCCTTCTTTAAGGATTCAATATCTCCCTGCATAGTCCGAATAAATTGCTTTTTTGACGATTCCAAAACTTCGGCCAGCTTAAGCGGCTTTCTTTCTTTAGTTAATTGAGTAGATTCTTTTATATCCGCAATAGTCGTCATTGCAAGCAAATAAAGTGAGCGCGGCAATCCCGACCGATATTCTGCGGGATTGCGGAGCCTGTCCTGAGCATTAGCGAAGAATCTTCTTCGTTCCTCATAATAATATGAGTGGCTTCCAGGTTTTAAGTCTTATGATTCAGGATTTAATTTTGCCCAAAGATAAACCAATCCGACCCTGCTCATCAATTTTTTTTACTTTAACCGGAATGATTTGACCAACTTCAATTATATCTTCAACCCGTTGGACATGATGAGGAGCTAATTCAGAAATATGAAGCAATCCATCCTGTCCAGGCAAGATTTCTACAAAAGCGCCGAAGTCGGTAATTTTCATTACTCGGCCTTGAAAAGTCTCGCCTATTTCAACTTCCCGGGTTAAATTCTTAATCCATTCCAGGGCTTTTTGGCCACCTTCTTCATCAAGGGAAGTAATATTAACCAAACCATCATCTTCAACATCAATCTTGGCCCCGGTTTTCTCAATAATCTCATTGATCATTTTCCCGCCTGGTCCAATAACATCCCGAATTTTTTCCCGATTAATCCTAAGACTTAAAACACGAGGCGCTAAGGCAGAAAGCTCAGAACGCGGCTGAGCAATCAGCTTATCCATTTCTTTTAAAATGAATAGCCGGCCTTGTTTGGCTTGCTCAAAAACTTTCTTAAGGATTTCCAGAGTAACTCCTTCTATTTTAACATCCATCTGACAGGCTGTCACTCCTTCTTTAGTCCCGGCGATCTTACAATCCATATCACCATGATGGTCTTCCGGTCCTTGAATATCAGTTAAGACCCGGTAATGCTCAGTTGATTCCATCATTAAACCCATAGCTACTCCGCTGACATTTCTTTTGATAGGCACCCCGGCATCCATTAAAGCCAAACTGGAACCACTGACTGAAGCCATAGAAGAAGAACCATTAGAAGAGAGAATTTCCGAAACCAAACGGATGGTATAAGGAAAGTCCTCTTTAGGGGGAATCAGCGGCGAAAGGGCCCTTTCCGCTAAGGCGCCGTGTCCAATTTCCCGGCGACCCGGACCGCCCAGCCGACCGGTCTCACCAGTGCAAAAAGGAGGAAAATTATAATGGTGCATAAAATGCTTTTTGTATTCAACTTCCATCCCTTCAATGGTTTGTTCATCACCAGGCGCTCCTAAGGTAATTACGGAAAGGGCCTGGGTGGCCCCTCTTTGAAATAATCCAGAACCATGGGTCCGCGGTAAAAGGCCGAGTTGGCACTTAATCGGCCGGACTTCATCTAATTGGCGGCCATCAGCCCTCTTTTCCTGACCAGCCGATGCTTTTAAAATATTTCGGTGAACAAGCTGATTAACTTCCTCTTCAAGAATCTCCTTTATTTGGATTTCTTTCTCCCTTAAATCATCATCTTTGCTTAAGACAGAAAGCAATTCTCTCTCTAACTCTTTTAATTCTTCAAAGCGCTCTTTCTTGGTTGACTGAAAGATTGCTTTTTCTAATTTACCATCTAACCAATCTTTAACTTGTTTTAGCAATTCCGGCTCTGGTTCTTTAATGGCTAAAACCGCCTTGGTTGGTTCATTTTCTTTAATAATCTTTTTTTGCCACTGAACAATTTCTTTGAGATGCGGCTGAACAAATTCCATGGCTGATAATAATACTTCTTCAGAAACCTGATTAGCTCCCCCTTCTAACATATTAATTTTATCTTCTTTGCCAGCCACAACCAAATCAAAATCACTTTTTTGTCTGGCTTCATAAGTAGGATTTAAAACCCATTCCTGCTTAGAGCCGTTTTCTCCTGTTGAAGTACGACCTATTCTTAATCCAGCCATAGGACCATCCCAGGGAATATCAGAAATAGCTAAAGCTAAAGAAACAGCTATTAAGGCGGGGATATCCGGATCGTTTTCTTTATCAAAAGAAAGAACAGTCAGAATTACTTGAATATCATTTCTAATTTTTTGATTAAAGCCGGGCCGAATAATTCGGTCAATCATCCGACCGGTTAAAACCGCTTCATCAGAAGCCCGACCTTCCCTTTTCATAAAACGGCCGCTTTTGATTTTGCCCGCCGCATAAAGCTTTTCTTCGTAATCAACAGTTAAGGGAAGATAATCAACTTCCCTGACTTGACTATCCATCACGCAAGTAGCTAAAACAACCGTCTCTCCGTAAGTAAGCAAAACTGCTCCATTGGCTTGTTCAGCCAATTGACCGATTTCCACTTTTAATTCCCGGCCAGCCCAGTCCATCTTAAATTGTTTAGGATTCATAAGATTTAATTCCTGCTCTCCAGACTTTAGACTAGATCAGTAGCCTACCTGTCTGAAGACCAGAAAAAGTTAGTTATTTATTATTTTTTAATTAAATATCTATTTTTGTTTTTACTTAAATCAATAAAATCATCAGCTGCTTCTTGTAACTTAGCTGAAGCGCTCCGGCTAAAGGCAATTACCTCTGTTTGGATGCCCTTAGTTATTTTAAGATATTCCACCAAAGGGATAAAATCTCCATCGCCAGTTACCAGAATAATCGCATCAACTAAATCAGAAAATTTAATCGCATCAACAGTTATGCCAACATCCCAATCGCCTTTTTTCATCCCCCCGGGAAAAATCTGCAAGTCTTTCGTTTTTACTTCAAGACCTGATTTGCCCAAAGCGTCAAAAAAGGATTTTTCTTCTGGAGTTTCTGTCTGGGTAGCATAAGCAATGGCCCGAATGAGCTTGCGATCAGCCACGGCCGCTTTAAGAACCTCTTTAAAATTCACCCGGGCGCCATAAAGATTCTTAGCTGAATGATACATATTCTGAACATCTATTAAAACGGCTACTCGTTGTTCTTTGTGTTTGATAATAGGCATCATTTTTTCAATCCTAATTTTTTAATTACTTTCTTATACTTCTTTTCATCGTTTTCTTTTAGATAATCTAAAAGACGTTTTCGTTTAGTAACCATTTTCAAAAGACCCCGCCGGGAATGATTATCCTTGGGGTGTTTTTTGAGATGCCTAGCTAATTCCTCAATTTGTTTGGTAAAAATAGCAATCTGCACTTCCGAAGAACCAGTATCTTTTTGATGTCTTTTATACTCTTTAATTACCTTAGATTTTTTATTTGGTTTAAGCATTATTTTTATTGTATCAAGAAAAATAAAAAAAGGCAACTGGGGAAAATGAAAACCGCTTCAAAGTAGTTTTATTTAGTGCGCCCACTAGGAGTCGGACCTAGAACCTTATCCTTAAGAGGGATCTGCTCTGCCAATTGAGCTATGGGCGCATTAAAGTTTTCTGGCGCCCTCGCCAGGATTCGAACCCGGAACAACGGTTCCGAAGACCATTGTGATATCCATTTCACCACGAGGGCTTATTACTTATTAATAAGATATTTTATCCTAAAATAGAAACTTCGTCAATTGCCAAAAAGGGGATTTTGGATTATGATTAAATCATGAAGCTTCCTCAAGAAATTAAAACTGTTTTGAATAAATTGGACAAAGCCGGCTTTGAGGCTTATGCGGTTGGCGGTTGCGTCCGC
>CAYOWE010000002.1:0-1673 GCA_964407595.1 uncultured Candidatus Saccharibacteria bacterium
CCAATTGGTAAAACACAACTATGAATAATATCGCCTTCTTCAAAAACTGTCAAGCTGGCCGTACCGCCACCCAAATCTAAAGCTAAAACACCTAATTCTTTTTGACGTTTGGTTAAAATAGCTCGACTAGCTGCCAAAGGAGCTAAAACTAATCCTTCGATTTCTAGACCAACTTCAGAAATACATTTGGTTAGGTTTTTAATAAAAGGGGTAGCTCCTTCAATAATTAAAGTATCTACTTCTAATCTGACGCCGTTCATCCCGACCGGATCTCTGATACCCCTTTGGTCATCAACAGAAAAACTACGCGGAATAACATGAAGAATTTCTCTATTTGGTAAAATAGAAATAGCCGAAGCAGCGTTGATGGCTCGCTCAACATCTTCTCGCGAAATCTCACTATCAGCCCGAGAAACAGCCACTACCCCTTTACTGATTCGGGAAGTAATATGATTACCGCTCAAACTAATATAGGCTCGCTCAATAGAAACACCACTATTCCGCTCGGCCTCTTGAACTGACTGACTAATGTTTTTAACCGCTTCCTCAATATCAACAACTACTCCACGCCGCAGACCAAAAGAAGGTACTTGACTAACGCCAATAATCTGAGGCTTAGTTTGATCAGCCCTTATTTTAGCAACAACTGTTCGAATAAAGCAGCTACCGACATCTAAACCAACAATGATAGTTTCTTTAGCCATAATTCACTTTTTTTAATATTTTCTCTTCCATTGCCTTCATCTTTTCCGTTTCTGGCCCAGCTGGCTCATGGTCATAGCCCAGTAAATGAAGTATCCCATGAATCAATAAAATGGTCAATTCCTTTTTTAAAGGATGAGCCAAGCGCTTGGCTTGTTTTTTAGCCCGGGGATAACAAATAATAACTTCGCCCAGTCGGTTAATTCTGTCCGGCGGTCCAATAAATTCAATATCTTGACCTTTTTTTAAACGAGGAAAAGCCTTAGCTAAATAGGGTAAAACTGATTTATTCTCAAAAGCCAGTACATCAGTCACCCGATTGTTTCCCCGATACATTTTATTCAATTTTCTCATCCGGCCTCCACCGACAATAGCCAAACTAATTTCTACTTTATCTTTTATGCCAACTACTTTTAAAACAGTTTCCGCTACCCGCTGAAATAATTTCTCATCTATCTCATTCTGGGTAAAATTATGAATTTCCAAAACCATTATTTACTCAGTTCTTCTTGAACAATTTTATTAACCAAATTGCCATCGGCTTTGCCCTTTAATTGAGACATAATCGCCCCCATGACTTTACCCATATCTTGGGGCGTGCTGGCGCCTATTTCGTTTATCTTTTCCTTAACTATTTTTCTAACTTCTTCTTCAGGCATTTGTTCAGGTAAATAAGTCGTTAAAATTTCCAATTCTTTTTTCTCCTGGTCAGCTAAGTCCTGACGATTACCTTTCTGGTATTGTTCAATGGAATCTTTACGTTTTTTCGCCTCACTGGAAATAACTTCTGTTGTTTCCTCGTCAGTTAATTTACTCAATTCATCTAATTTTTCTATTTCTTCAGTTTTGCTCAATTTAGCTCTTCTTTCCTTTTCTTTATTAAAAACAGCCGCCATTAACATTCGCAAAACAGAGACCTTTAATTGGTCTTTTTCCTGCATGGCTTTTTTAATATCGGTTTGGATTTTTTC
>CAYOWE010000002.1:1773-33003 GCA_964407595.1 uncultured Candidatus Saccharibacteria bacterium
CTTTTCCATTTTGGTTCTTCTTCTAAAAGGCCCATTTTTCTTAATTTCTCTTTCTCGTGGCCAATCTTGACTCGCCTTAAAGCGCTGTCTCTTCGTTCTCTTTTGCTTCTTTCTCTTTCGCGAAATCTGGCCTTACGCGCCCGAATCAAAATACCGCTTTGTTGGATTCTTCGAGTAAAGCGTCTTAATAAGCTGCGAGGATTTTCTCGCTCTCTTTTTTTAACCTCAATAACCACATAAGTCACCTCCTTTTTCAAGATTCAATTTTTATTTCCTTTTCTTTATCGACTAATTTAATTAATTTCTCAATTAAAGTTTTAGGATCGGCATCGTAAACAATTTTGCCTGGACCGCGATGTGCATCAGCGACAATCTCCTTGATCATATCAGCTGTCCCTCCACTGCCAGTCAAAATACCAATTGGCTTTTTATCTTCAAAAGCAATAGTAAATTCATTTAAAGTGCCTATGCGGCCGCAAACAATAACTACGGCATCTGAAGAACGGGTTAAAAGCAAATTGCGTCCCGCGTACTCAAAACCAGTATAAATAATCAGATCATGAAAATCAGTCGGCAAACGATATTTTCTAAGATGTGATTTTTCCGAAGCAGCTGGCGAAAGACCGATAACCATTCCTTTTTCTTCTTTAGCGCCAATAGCTGCCCAGTAAGGAACGCCAGTAGTGGCTCCAGTAACTAAAACGCCATTGTGTTTGATGATTTGACGACCTAATTCTTTAGCCAATTCCAGAGTTTTTTTGGCGCAGTGGCCAGTGGCCGCCGCCCCAGAAACACAAATTTTGTACTTAAGGTAAGATTTCTTTTCTGGCATATCTTCAGCTTACTATTTTTATTGATTTTTGTCAAAGCGAAACCACCTGACCCATTTCCGGCGCCTCGGCAGGCAAACCTAAATGGTCTTTAATCCTTTGGACTAAAGCCAAAGCTGGTTTTTCCTCACCCTGAACAACAAAAACTTTTTTAAGGGTATCTTTCATTGGCCTAACCCAATTACAAAGCATGGCCTGGTCAGCGTGAGCTGAATAACCGCCAATGGCTCTGACCTGTATTTTATTGGGAACTTCTTGACCGGATATTCTAACTGTTTTGGCTCCATCTAAGATTTTCCGACCGAGAGTGCCCGGCACTTGATAACAAATAATTAAAAAGGTGTTTTTAGGGTCAGCTAAATATCTTTTCTCGTGATGTAAAATCCGACCGCCGGTGGACATACCAGAACCAGCAATAATAATCTTAGGCGGATTGACTTGCTCAATTTTTTTAGACTCTTGTCCGGTCAGGGTCATTTTCAAGCCCGGGAACTTAAAAAGGTCATCGCCTGATTTAATCAAATAACCTGCTTCTTGGTTAAAATATTCCGGATAACCCTGATAAATTTCTGTTAATTTAATGGCTAAGGGACTATCAAGGAAAATAGGAATTCGGGGAATGCGATGATTTTCGACTAATTCATTTAATTCATAGAGAACTTCCTGGGTTCTTTCTAAAGCAAAACTAGGAATAAGCAAAGTGCCTCCTTGAGCAACCGTGTCTTCAATAACATCCTCTAATAAATCTTTGCGCTGATCTTTGGATTCGTGAATCCGGTCACCATAAGTTGATTCGATGACCAGATAATCAGCTTCTTGAATAAATTCGGTTGGCCGCAAAAGAGGCACTGGCGGATTGCCTAAGTCCCCGGAAAAAACTATTTTTTGGTCTTCGGCCCAAATTTCAATAATAGCTGAACCTAAAATATGACCGGCTTCTCGAAAACAAAAAGAAATCTCTTCGTTTAATTTAATCTTTTCCTGATAATCTATTGGCTGAAAAAGTTCTAAAGTTTTTTCTACATCAGCCCGGTCATAAATAAATTCCTTACCAGCCGTCTTAGCTATTTCTCGATTAATTCTTTCAGCGTCAAAAAGCATTACCCGGACAAAATCCTTGGTCGGCCGAGTAGCAAAGATTTTGCCCCTAAATCCCTGTTTAACTAAGCGAGGCAAACGACCAATATGGTCAATATGGGAATGGGTAATTAAAACCGCCTCAATTTCTTTTGGCTGATAAGCGAACTTTTGGCGATTCATTTCTTTAGCCGCTCCACCGCCTTGAAATAAGCCGCAATCAATTAAAATTTTGCTCTGCTTGGTCTCTAATAGATAATTAGCACCAGTCACCCATCTGGCTCCCCCATGAAAATGTAATTTCATTAATCTTATACTATCAAAATACCTTCAAAAAGAAAAGCCACTCCGCAGTACTGCGGGGTGGCTTTTTATACTCTTGGATATTTCGCTTATATATATCTATCAGCCACATGGGAAGCGGCATAGGAAGCTGGCTTGATTTTGGCTTTAAAGCCATTGCCGCGAACCATACCCACTACCTCTTTAATCATTTCCCGAGTCGGTCCATTTTGACCCACGTCAATATGAATCTGGAAGTCATAATTGAATTCCTGATTGACTTTCATCGAAGATTTCATTTGGGCAAGTAAATCTTGAGCTGTTTCCAAAGACAAAGCCACCTCGTTGTAAATACGGTCGCGGAGAGTGTGATAGACCTTATGACCATTAGTTTTCTTCCAAAAATAGCGGCCGCCATGACCAACTCGATAAACAATAACCGCCGTAACAAAATCAGCCCGCTTGTCGCCATTAGAATCTGTGCCAACAACCAACTGATATTTATCCTGTGAATCCTGGCCGACAAAATCAGAAATTTCTCTAACTACTTTAGTCAACTGTAACCGGCCTTTGGTCGGACTATGGAAAATACTATTATCTTTCATCTTATTTTTAAGATACTACTTAATTTTCTTTTTGGCAATACTCTTTACTTTAGCCGTCTTTGATGGAAATGTTGAAGCAGGTTCTTCTTTTTTTATTCCTGTTTTTTTATAAATCTCCTCAATCCCTTTTTTCCGTTCCTTTAAATCCAAAACCTGCCGGCGTAGGCGAGCTTTTTCTTGACGAATATACTTGCGAATATTTTTAGGCAATCTTTTTCTTCTAGTCATAGTTAATTTCTCAACTAATAATTCAGCTATTTTAGTAATATATCCTTTTTTACTAATTAAGGCAAGTTTTGACAAAGATATTGAAAAATGTTAAATTGGAAAATACTTAAGTTCTTTACCTTTAATTAAATAATGGAGGTAGGAATGAAAAAAACTAATCGGAAAAAAAACGAAACAGGATGGCTTAAAGAATTGCTGAAAAAATACATCGAGTTAGCTCTGGAGATGGAAGGGATTGAAAAAATAATCTACCGAATAATAAAAAAACATCTCCAAATTTACCCCGAAGAATCAAGTCGAACATCCTGGTTATTTATTGAAGGAATGATCATTACAGAAAAAGAAAACGCAGCGATTAAATCAATCCTGGAAAAAAGAGATTATAAATTCCAAAAAGCCGCCTGATCATAAAAATCCCTTAATAAAAATTTATTGAGGGATTTTTTCAAACATCAACATCCGTTATTAATGTCACATTAATAACGAATGTCACAAATAATAAATTATCTGGTAAACAACACCTATGACTAGAAGCAGGATTAAGCCGTAACTAACCAGAGCAGGCAGCTTCAGAGAATATTCTGGCTGGCGCTGACCTGTTTTTTTGGCTTTTTGATAAATTAGAATCAAAAGAACCATCTGCAAACCACCTAAAGTAGCCCCCAGAAAACCAATGACCATGATAAAGTCGCGCAGATGACACAAATAAGCAATTAAGGGAACGGAGCAAGTTAAGACCCAAGCCAAATATTTATTGATCTTGTAATCATACCAAAAAGTCTTTTTTAAGGATAAACCAACAACTAAAAAAGAAGTGGCTACAGCTAAAAGACCAAAAATAGCCCCGAAAATAATTGTATGATTTTCTAAGGCCTCAAATAACCCCTGAATAGCTTCGGGTGAAGTTTGCTGACCAGTTACCCCAACAACAGTTAAAATAAAAAGAAAATAGAGAAATACTGGCAAAAGAGTCCCCCAAATAATCGCCTTTTTAAAAAGGTGATATTTGGTTCCTAAACCTGTTGAAGGATTGAGAATCTCTTTCATTTCTGGAATAGCTGCGCCGCCAGTTACGGCCCAAAGAATAACTCCATAAGGCATGAAAAAATATTGCCAGTCCCAAGTGGATAAATTATCTAATTTAATCATAGGCCAGCCCTTAATAAATACTAAAATGACAATAGCGATCAAAAATAAAGTCATCAGAACTTCCATCTTCGTGACTACTTGCAGGCCAAAAAAGATGGCTAAAGAACAAATGATAAAAAAAATCAAACTATAAATGAAATCAGTTCCGCCAAAAATTGTCTGGAGAAATTTACCGCCAACAATAATATAAGCCAGTAAAGCACCGTAAAAAATAAAGACGGAAGTAAAAGTAATTAATCTTTTACCCCATTGACCTAAATAAATTTCGGCATAACCAACATAACGATGTTTGCCTGGTGTCCGTAAAATAATTTCTCCGCAAAGTAAATGAAGTAATAAGGCAACACCGCCTAAAACAAATAAAAAAAGCAGGCCGAGAAAAAAACCGGCCTTAGCCACCACATAAGGAACACCAAAGATACCTACGCCGACAATGGTGCCAATTAAAGTGGCAGTAGCATAATAAAAATTTTTATTCATGAGCAGAATTTTAGGAATGCAACTCCTAAAACTTCTAACTAGGCAAATACCCCTGGGCCGCTAACCAACGGGTGAAATAAAGGGCAATTATTCCCCAAATAACAGCGATAGCTAAAACAATTTTAGCTTCTTTTTTCAATTCTGGTTCGGTCCAAAAAGCCAGACCAATAATTAATCCGGAAAAAATCGGATTAAGCAAGGCAATAATAATTCCCAGCCAAAGCCATTTTTTCCTGGAAACCAACTTAACTTCTTTCTTCTCCAAAGAATCAGCTAAAGGAGATAAAGGAGCTTGTTCGTTCATAATTTAATTTCACCTCCTCCCTCTAGAGGATGGATATCCTCATAAAGCGGCGCTCCCCCAATTAAATGAAGATGAATGTGTTCAACAATCTGCCCGCCATACTCTTTGACTCTAAATAGAAGTTTATAACCTTTTTCAGATAGATTTAAATCATCGGCTATTTTCTTAGCCACAAAAATCATCCTACCCAAAAGTTCTATATCATTTTCCTTAATTTCAGCAATGCTAGAAATATGCTTAACTGGAATAATTAAAATATGAACTGGGGCTATGGGCTGAATATCTTTAAAAGCGAATACTTGTTTATCCTGATAAACAATTTCGGTCTTTTTTTGACCTTGAGCGAATTGACAAAAAAGACAACTCATAATTTTCTCAATCTCTTCTTTATTTCCTTAATTACCTTGACTAAGGGAACTGTCTCTTGAATCCCGGAAACCATATTTCTAATGATAATTGTCTCATCTAAGACCTCTTTTTGTCCTAAAATCAAAGCAAAACGCACTTTGAGTTTGTCAGCTGTTTTAAGTTGAGCCTTGATGGTATCTCGGCTAAAAGAACTGGCCGTTTCCAAACCAGACCTTCTTAATTCTTCAAATAACTTGAGAGATTTTTTCTTAGCCAAATCACCCAACTGAACCAAAAAAATCACCGGATGTGTTCTGGAACTAATTTTAATATCCCTTGTCTTCATCAAATCGACTATTCTATCTAAGCCCATGGCAAAGCCGACCGCCGGGGTGTTCTTACCGCCTAAAAGTTTAATTAAGTTATCGTAACGTCCGCCGCCAGCTAAAGAAATTTGCCGACCTTCTTCGTCTTCTGGCCAAATTTCAAAAACTGTTTTGGTATAATAATCCAAACCGCGGACTAAGTAAGGATTTAGAATATAAGGCAGGGCCAATTCATCTAAAAATTCCAAAACACTTTTGAAATGATTATGACAATCATCACATAACTGATCAATAATTTGCGGTGCTTCTTGAGCTAATCGTTGACATTTACTTTCTTGGCAATCCAATAATCTTAGCGGATTATATTGGAGTCGTTTTTGACAATTAGGACAAAGTTGCTTTTTCCTATTTCTATAAAAATTGACTAATTTTTTCCGATAAATTGGCCGACAATTAGAGCAACCGATACTATTAATTTGAACGGTTAAATTTTTAAGGGATAACTCCTTACTAATAGAGAAAAATAATTGAATCAATTGGGCATCAAGGACTGAATCTTGCTGACCAATAATTTCGAAATTAGCCTGCTCGGACTGCCGATAACGGCCCTTTTGAGGTCTTTCGTAACGAAAAATAGGGCCGATAGCATAAAGTTTGACTGGCTGAGGCCGACTTGATAAACCGTTTTCCAAGTAAGCTCTCATCACAGCTGGGGTAAATTCCGGACGCAAACTCAACCAATCACCTCCTTTGGTTTTTAATTTGTACATCTCCTTCTCAATAATGTCAGTATAAAGACCGGTTCCCTTAACAAATAAATCTGCCGCCTCAAGAATAGGCGTGTCTAAACGTTCAAAGCCATAAGCTCGGGCTAGGTTTTTAATTACCTGTTTAACTTTTTCCCAATAGAGCTGCTCTTCAGGTAAAATATCCCGCATTCCTCTAGGAGCTTGAAAGGTTTTTTTAGTTCTTGATTTTGATTTGGGACTTAGCGGCATTTTAATATATTTTAGCCAGATTAAAAGGCCAGGCACGCAGCCAAACTCTGCCAATAATATTTTTTTCAACCAGTTCTCCCCATTGACGAGAATCAGAGCTGGCTTGACGGTTATCGCCTAAAACAAAATATTCGTCTTGAGCTAATTCAATCTTAGTTTCCCCCCAAGTGATTGTGCTGACAGCCAAATAGGAAGATTCATCTAAGACCATCCCTTGAGGGTAATTTTGATTATAGATAATCACCTGACCATCTTTAATCTCAACTGTTTCTTCGGGCAAGCCAACTATTCTTTTAATATAATACTGGGAAGTATCTAAGGGATATTTAAAAACAATTACTTCTCCCCGCTCTGGCCCTTCAAAACGATAACTAATCTCATCAACAACCAAATATTGACCATTATCAAAATTAGGCGTCATGGAAGCGCCTCGGACAAAAAATGGCTGAATTAAGTAATAGCGAACTGGAATAATAATGGCTAAAGAAATAATCACTATTTTGATTGTTTCCCAAATGAAAATAAATATCTTTTTCATAGTGGTTTGATTCTAACTTATTTCTTAAAAAAAATCAAACCCGGCACCAAATTGTGGTAAGGGGTTAAATCTGATATACTGATAAAGACCTACTGCGAAGTAACTTTTCTGATAGAAAATCAAAGATTTTGAGATGGAAATTATGAAGGACGAGGAGGTTATATGCTTAATATAGCCGACGAATCCTGAATGATTTCCAGCCAAAATACTTGATTTTCGGCAGAAAAGGTTATTTTGCAGGAGGTCTTCATAGATGCTTAATTTTTTAAAAACTATTGGCTTGGCGCTGTCAATTCTAATCGGCCTATTCCTTCTTATCCAATTAATCCCTGCTTCGTCAATAGAAATTTCTTCAGAAATTAAAGAACCGGGGGGGAAAAAAGAGATGACTATTTTCGAAACTCTTACTTCTCTGGTTTCAACTGAAAAAAATAAATCAACTGAAAAAAATATTCTTGTTCTGGGTCGGCCAGGCAAGGGTTATTCCGGAGAAAACCTAACTGATACGATTATTTTGGTTCATTTAGAACCGGCAGAAGAAAAAGCAATTTTAATCTCTTTGCCAAGAGATTTATTAGTTAAAATCCCTTACCAGGGAGGATTAACTAAAATTAATTCCCTTTATAACTTAGTTGGTCTTGAGGGACTAAAAGAAAAAATAGAAGAAATTACTGATTTATCTATTGATTATTATATTCTAATTGATTTGGCGGTGGTTAAAGAAGTAATTGAATTAGTTGACGGAATTAATGTTTATGTTCCTCAAGATATTAATGACCCTTATTTCCCTGGTCCTAATTATACTTATCAGGCCTTTGTTCTAAAATCTGGCTGGCGTTATTTAGATGGTCAAACAGCCCTTAAATATATCCGCACCCGTTACACCTCGCCTAACGGCGACTTTGACCGAATGGCTCGACAGCAGCAAATTATCCAGCTGCTTAAACAAAAAGTTCTGACTCTTAATCCTTTATGGAATTTCCCAACTTACTTAAAAATTTTTAATACCCTTAAAGATCATATTCAAACTGACCTTAGTTTAATAGAAATGAAGTCACTTTATCAGACAGCCCAAGAGCTCGATATAAACCAAATAGCCCACTTAGTCATTGATAAAAAACTAACTGATTTATTAATCGGTAATCAAGTTATGCTCGGCCGACAATTGGCTTCAGTTGTTTATCCCAAGGCGGGCCAGGAAAACTACACGGAGATTAAAGAATACATTAAAGGAATAATTAATAACGAGCAATAAAGACGTGACTAACCTATTTTGAAAACATTAGTTTAGGCATATCTTTAAGTTATTTATCAATTTATGAAATTAATTGTTGGTTTAGGTAATCCCGGAGATAAGTATAAAAAAACCAGACATAATCTTGGCTTTTTAACAGTAGATTACTTAGCGGCGGGCAACAAATGGAAAGAAAATAAAAAAGCCAACTGCCTTTATATAAAAAAACAAATAGAATCTGAGGGAATTGAACTCATTAAACCCTTAACTTTTATGAATAACTCTGGCAAAACGGTTAATTATATACAAAAGAAACACTACCTCAAGCCCGAAGATATTTTAATTATTCACGACGATATTGATTTACCCTTAGGAGAAATCCGAATTCAGCAAGGTCGCGGGGCAGCTGGTCATAAAGGAGTTCAATCAATTATTAACCTATTAGGCACTAAAGACTTTGTTAGAATGAGAATCGGCATTAAACCATCCGACAGTCAAGAAAAAGATACTGAAAAATTTGTCTTGGAAAAATTTACTAATCAAGAAGAAAAAATTGTCCAGCAAATAATAAAAAGAGCCGCTGATTTGGTTACAGCGGCCCTATAGCCGGTACTACTAAACAACGAGGCCCAATCGTTTTCTTCTATTTCTTTCCTGTTCTGATATAGATGATGGCAATTTACCTGATCCGGAATGATTATACAAAAACATTCCGATACATACTACGACTGAAAGCGCTATCGCGATTAAGCAGGTAGAAAACCACGCCGGATCATCAATATCACCCAGGTAAATCGCGTGATTGACCAACAAAAAACTCAGAATACCAAGTACAATCAAAATTATTCTCAGAGACTTTCTTTTCATCATTGCCTCCTTTTTATTTTTATTGTCAAAAGACTTAAGTAGATTAATCTCCGCAAGCCTACCTAGGAGCGTCAGAGATAAATTCACAAAAGCAAACCATCCCCAACATTAAGCCTCACTGAACCTTTAGGAGGGATAAGCCCAGATATTGACCACTCACTAGGCAGGCTCCCGGAGATTAATCATATTAATAGTATACCAAAATGACGAAATTTGTCAAGGATGAAATAAAAAAGAGGAACGACGTTCCTGATAAGGGCATTGCTCCTAAGCAAGCCAAATATTTCAATGCCTTTAATCTAATTGACGGTATCGGGCCAATTACTTTTAAAAAATTACTGGCTCATTTTAATTCCCTGGAACATGCCTGGTCAGCCGAGATTAATGAATTTAAGCAAGCTGGCTTGGATAATTTTCTTGTTGAACAGATTAAAAAACAACGCCCTCAGATTAATTTGGATTGGCAAATGGAACTGCTGGCCAAAGAAAATATTGATTTAATCACTATTTCAGACAAAAATTATCCTAAATTACTTAAAGAAATTTATGCGCCGCCAGCCCTTCTTTATATACGAGGCGAGTTTGAACCAGGCGATGAATTTAGTTTAGGTATTGTCGGCACCAGAAAGCTTTCTCTTTATGGCCAGCAAATAACTCCTCTAATTACCGCTGACTTAGCCCAAACTGGCTTAACTATTATTAGCGGCTTAGCTAAAGGAATTGACACCTTAGCTCATCAAGCAGCTTTAGAGGTTAATGGTCGAACTATAGCTGTCTTAGGTTCAGGCTTAGATAAAGCCAGTATCTATCCTTTTTCTAATCAACGGTTAGCTGAAGAAATCAGCCATCAAGGAGCAGTCATCAGTGAATTTCCTTTAGGGACTAAACCTTTGGCCCAACATTTTCCTCAACGTAATCGAATTATCTCTGGCCTCAGTTTGGGTGTTTTAGTTATTGAAGCCGCAGAAAAAAGCGGCGCCTTAATTACGGCTCGCGATGCCTTGGAACAAAATAGAGATGTTTTTGCTATCCCTGGTCCTATCTTGGCCAAAAATTCCTGGGGACCTAATAATCTAATTAAGATGGGCGCCAAATTAGTCAGTCAGGCTAATGATATTCTTGAAGAACTTAATTTAGCTCTTTTAACTCAACCGGACAAAAGAGACAAAAAAATCCTTCCGGGAAACCCCGAAGAGGCCTTAATTCTCAAACAACTTTCTGATGAGCCTATTCATATTGACAAAATTATCATTCAAACTAAACTATCTACGGCAGTAATTAATTCTACTTTAACCCTGATGCAAATGAAGGGAAAAGTGAAAAATTTAGGAGAAAATAATTATATCTTGGGATTATGAAATTAATTATCGTTGAATCACCAACCAAATCAAAAACTCTGGCTAAATTTTTAGGCAAGGATTATGAAACCATATCTTCCTATGGTCATATTCGCGATTTACCCAAAAGCGAACTCGGTGTTGATGTTGAACATGACTTTAAACCAAAGTACGTTATTCCCATTAAAGCCCGCCCGAAAGTCAAACTATTGAAAGAAGCAGCCAAAAAAGCAGAATTGATCATTTTAGCTACCGATCCAGACAGAGAAGGAGAAGCAATTGCCTGGCACATTTTTCAAATTTTAGATTCAACTAAAACTGAAAATTATCAACGAGTAGCTTTTCACGAAATAACTAAAAGCGCTATTGAAGAAGCGCTAAAAAATCCGCGTCAGATTGATATGAAATTAGTTAATGCCCAGCAAGCTCGCCGAATCCTAGACAGATTAGTCGGCTATAAATTATCGCCTTTCTTATGGAAAAAAGTAGTCAAAGGATTATCAGCCGGCCGGGTTCAATCAGTGACAGTCAGATTAATTATTGATAAGGAAAGAGAAATTAAAGATTTTAAACCAGAAGAATATTGGAGTATTGAAGCAAAACTTCAAAAACAAAACAAAAAAGACGAGTTTGTGGCTCGCCTTATTAAAAAAGATGAAAAGGCAATTCCAAAATTAGGTATCAAAACCCAAAAAGAAGCAGATGAGATATTGAAAGATTTAAATGGAGCTACCTATAAAATTATTAGCGTTATTAGCAAAGAAGTCCAAAGATATCCAAGCCCGCCCTTTACCACCAGCACCCTCCAGCAAGAAGCGGCTCGTAAATTAGGTTTTTCAGCTAAACAAACCATGAGAATTGCCCAACAGCTTTATGAGGGAATAAAAATAGGCCAAGAAGGTTTGATTGGTTTAATTACCTATCATCGAACTGATTCTTTAAATCTTTCTAGCCAAGCGCTAAAAACTGCTCAAGAATTTATTAAAAATACATTTGGTCAAAACTACGCTTTAGCCAGTCCGAGAGTTTATAGGACCAAAACTAAAGGCGCCCAAGAAGCTCATGAAGCCATTCGGCCAACCCAGGCCATTCACCAGCCAGAAGATATGAAGCAATATCTAAATACTTATCAGTATAAATTATATAATCTTATTTGGTGCCGGTTTATCGCCTGCCAAATGTCAGCTGCTCTTTTAGAAGCAACAACAATTGATATTCAGGCAAAGAACTATATTCTCCGAGCAACGGGCTCTGTAATCAAATTTGACGGCTTTTTGAAAATCTATCCAACTAAATTCAAAGAAAATATTTTGCCTTCATTGACTAAAAACGAACTATTGAAACTAATTAAACTCTTCTCCGAACAACATTTTACTCAACCACCGGCCCGTTACAATGAGGCCTCTTTGATTAAAATACTGGAAGAATATGGTATTGGCCGACCTTCAACTTATGCGCCGATAATCAGCACGATTCAGGAACGCGGCTATATTGAAAAAAACGAACAAAGAAAATTTATCCCCACTGAAATTGGCTTTTTGGTCAATGACATTTTAGTAAAAAACTTTCCTAAAATTGTTGATATTGAATTTACTGCTCAAATGGAAAATGATTTAGACAAAATTGCTGCCGGCAAGGAAGAATGGGTAACAATAGTCAGTAATTTTTACCAACCTTTCCATGATAATCTTCTTGAAAAATATGAAACCGTGGAAAAGAAAAAGCTTGAAGAACCCACTGATAAAAAATGTCCAAAATGCGGCAAGCCAATAATTATTAAATTAGGCCGCTTTGGCAAATTCTATGCTTGTTCCGGTTTCCCTGAATGTAAATATACCGAACCAATAATTATCTCCACAGGAGTCAAGTGCCCCAAATGTAACCAAGGAAAAATCATTGAGAAAAAAACTAAAAAAGGAAAAATATTCTATTCTTGTTCGCGTTACCCCAAATGCGACTTTGCCTTATGGGATAAGCCGACTGGAGAAAAATGTCCCCAATGCGGTTCTTTGTTAGTCCAGACAAAAAATAATAAAATTAAGTGCAGCAATAAAGAGTGTAATTTTAAACCGGTTGAAAAAAAATAAGCCCCGATTTTTTATTTTGTTCTCACAAAAAATCGGGGCGGGTTGGTTAGGAGATAAACTTTTCCTACTTTTACGATTACCTAGCAGCCATACATCCACGGGGTCCTTTCCTGAAACTTTCGTTAGTTCCTCCATCATTCTGCCCCCCCTTTTTTTCAACAGATTTTCGCGGGTAGCCTTCCAAAAATCTTTTTATTCCTTCTTTAGCTACCTCATCTAAAAAATCCAGAAATTTATCTAGTCGCATTGCCTGGGAAGGTCTTATCCATGCTATTACCTTACCCTCTTTATAGCTTTTTACTTCCCTTCTTGAAGCCTTGCAAGAAAATATTTCCATCAACTTTGGAGGACTACTCTTATTCCTGACCATGGTACCCAAGGACCCAGTAACAGTTAGATGTTTTAAACCTATTAATTCCTCAAACATTTCCCGTATGGCAGTTTCTCTTAATTGGCCCTCTAATTTCAGATCCATATGGCCAGTAGGCAAGGTTAAACGATTTTTCTTATCAACCAATAAAACTTCACCCTGGTTATTTCTAATAAAACCAACGGCTACCAACTCGCCAATCTCGACCTTAACTCTCTTTCTCTTCTCCACAATAAAACCTCCTTTCAATCTTAAGAAGGTTTATCTCCTTAACCAAATTAAAAAGAACTCATATCTTAATTATAATCTTTTCTTAATTGTAATCTTTGCATTTCCTCTGTCAAGGCATTACAATAAACTCAATGGGAGAAAAACAATTTTTAGAAGAATTAAAAAAAATTAATCCAGAACTGGATTTTGATTCAATTACCAAGGCCTATTCTTTTGCTCAAGAAAATTATCAAGGGTTAGTTCGACTTTCTGGCCAAACTTATCTTGAACATTGTTTAGAAATCGCTTTGGACTTAGCTAAAATGAAATTGGATTCGGCCAGTATTGCCGCGGCCATCCTCCATGAAACATTAGAAAGAGCTAAACTAAATAAAGACGAACTTAGAAAGAATTTTGGTCAGGAAATCACTTTTTTAGTGGAAGGTGTAACCAATGTCGGTAAAATAGAACACCAAAAAACTGAACGCAGTTTGGAAAATCTACGTAAATTATTCCTGACCATGGCCCAAGATATCCGAGTCGTGCTAATTAAATTAGTTAATCGGCTGCATGGTCTGAAAACTCTTCATGTTTTTCCTCTAGAAAAACAAAAGAGAATTGCTCTGGAAACTTTAGAGGTTTACGCTCCTTTAGCTTATCGATTAGGTATGGGCGAACTTAAGGGACAATTAGAGGATCTGGCTTTTGCAATGGCTTATCCTCAAGAATATCAAAAACTAATTAACCAGGTTAAAGATAAATACATCCAAGGAAAAGAATATCTGCAAAAAATTATTCCTTTGATTAAAAAAATTCTAGCCAGAGAAGGAATTAAAGTAATTGAGGTCCATGCTCGAGCCAAACATTACTATAGTTTATATAAGAAACTTCAAAGATATGATATGGACTGGCATAAAATCTATGACTTAGTTGCCCTGCGAATCATTGTCCCGGATATTGAAAGTTGCTATACTGCCTTAGGAATTATTCACAAAAAATGGAAGCCGTTGATTGGCCGCATTAAAGATTATATTGCCATCCCTAAACCTAATGGTTATCAATCGCTTCATACGACTGTCTTCTGTCAAGGAGGCAAAATTACTGAATTCCAAATCCGCAGTTCAGAAATGCACAAAGAAGCTGAACGCGGCATTGCTGCTCATTGGCACTATAGTGAAGAAAAAGGACTAAGGGGCTACATTAAAAAAAGAATCTTAGGGAAAAAACCAGCCCAAGAATTAAAAAAGGAACTGACTTGGGTCAAACAACTTCAAGGATGGCAAAAAGAAAAATTTTCTTCTCCTCAAGAATTTATTGATTCCTTAAAAATTGATTTTTTAAAAGACCGCATTTTTGTCTTTACTCCCAAAGGTGATATTATTGACTTACCTGAAGGAGCTACCCCGATTGACTTTGCCTACCAAATTCACAGCGACATCGGCCACCAATGCAGCGGCGCTAAAATAGATGGAAAACTTAGTTCGTTATCACAAACATTGCAAAATGGTCAAGTAGTTGAAATTATTATTCAAAAAAATAAAAAACCAAACAGAGATTGGTTGAAATTCGCTAAAACTAATGAGGCCAAAAACAAAATTAAGGCCTGGTTTAAAAAGAATTAAATTTTCAATAAATGCTTAACCACCCTATCCAGCTCTTGCTGATTAACAAATCCAATATTTAAATATCCCATATTACCTCTTCGAAGAATACTCACCCTTCTGCCTAAGACCTCTTCCAGGTCTTTTTCTATTTTCTTGAAAATAGGATTTTTAGGACCACTGCTCCTTGGCTTATTAAGCAAAGCCACTTTTCTGGCTCTTTCTTCGGTCTGACGAACGCCTAAATTATTTCTGACAACCGCTTGATAAACAGCCAGGCGAGCCGTTGGTTTAGCCATCAGAATAGCCCGACCATGACCCTCGCTAACCCGACCTTCCAGCATTGCTTTTTGAACCTTGGGCGGTAAAGTCAAAAGCCGCAGCGTATTAGTTACGGTCACCCGGCTCTTGCCTACTTTTTGGGCAATCTGACTATGCTTTAACTTAAAATCTTCCTGAAGCTGTTTAAAGGCCTGGGCCGATTCAATGGGATTAAGGTTTTCCCGCTGCAGGTTTTCCACCAGAGCTATCTCTAATTTCTCATGAGCGGAACTATCCCGAATAATCACCGGCACATGAGGCAAGCCAGCTATTTGAGCCGCTTTCCATCTTCGCTCCCCAGCTATCAATTCATACTCCACTTGACGGCCTCTGGCAGTTGGCTTTTCAATTTTAGTCACAATCAATGGTTGGAGAATACCATGTTCTCTAACAGAATTAGCCATTTCTTTTAAATTCTCTTCGGACAAGTTTTTACGAGGTTGGTGAGGATTAGGCCTGATTTTATCAACCTCTATATTAAAAATACTCTCCTTTTTTGGATCCAGCCAGCTTTTTCTTCCAATCTGACCTTTTATTAGATTAGACATCTTAAGCTGTTTTTTGGGAATAAGCGATTGAAGACCTTTACCTAATGATGATTTCATAATTTTTAATTTATTTATCCAAAAAAATAATCTCTTGAGCTAATTGTCTATATGCTCTAGCCCCTTTAGAATGTGGATTGTATTGAAGAATTGATTTACCAAAACTGGGCGCTTCAGCCAATTTAACACAACGAGGAATGACGGCGTTAAAAACACGGCCGGAAAAATTTCTTTCCATCTCTTTACGAACCTGCCGGGCAAGCTTATTGCGACGGTCATACATAGTCAATAAAGCTCCTTTGATTTTTGTCGAGCTGGCTAAATTTTCCTTAACCAACTCAATTGTTCTTAAAAGTTGACCCAGCCCTTCCAAAGCATAGTATTCACACTGCACCGGAATAATTACTTCATCAGCCGCCACTAAACCATTGATGGTTAAAAGACCTAAACTGGGCGGACAATCAATCAAAATATAATCGTAATTGGTTCTAATTCGGCGCAACAATTCGTAAAGTTTGAATTCCCGATTAACTTGCGAAACTAATTCCACGGTTGCCCCGGCCAAATCCGGCGCCGCGGGCATAATATCATAACCAAAAAGAGATGTTTTTCGGATAATTTCTTCGGGCAAAAGACCGCCAATCAAAGAATGATATAAATTTAAGGGAACGGTCTGCGGGTCAAGACCAACTCCTGAAGTAGCATTAGCCTGCGGGTCAATATCAACCAAAAGAACATATTTACCTAAAGCGGCTAAGTAGGCGGCTAAATTAATTCCTGTGGTTGTTTTAGCTACTCCCCCTTTTTGATTTACCAACCCGATTATTTGAGCCATTAACTCTATTATACTCTAATTTTCAATTGACAACAAGAAGATTTTAAGAGAAAATATAATTAAGCCGCGGTGCTGGAACTGGTAGACAGTACGGTCTCAAACACCGTTGGACGCAAGTCCGTGAGGGTTCGACTCCCTCCCGCGGCACCAAAGTAAAAAGTGTTCGCCCCGTCATTCGACGGGGCGGCCGGTCGGATGACCGGCCGACTCCCTCCCGCGGCACCAAAATAGATAAATCAGCCAGCCAAAGAAGATGCCGATAAGGACGCCGGCTAAAATATCCAAGGGGTAATGAATTCCAGAAAAAACCCTAGCCAAGCCAATTAAAAAACTGGCCGCAAAAAACAGCAGGCCGGCTTTTTTATTATATAAAAAAATAACCGTGCTTAAGGCAAAGAAAAAAACCGCATGACCAGAAGGAAAAGAACTACTGGCTGAATGTTCTAATAATTGGTGGACTTGCAGAACGATAAATGGGCGAGGCCGGTAATAAATCCAGCGAATTATTTCCACAACAATTAAACGACTAAAAAGAGCTGCTCCTAATGATAAGCTAATTATTTCAATTGTTTTCTGCCATTTCTCTTTCCTCAAAAAAAAATCCCAGCTTGACCAAACCAGTAAAAAACAAACTAAAAAATAACCTAGGTACTTGGCCAAAAAAACAGCCAAAGTATCTAAATAAATCCATTGACCAGCCCATTGATTTAAAAAATGAAAAAGATAAAGCTCCATTAAGTTTTAAGGAATTTTAATAATTCTCTTTTGCTGGCTGGTCCAACCCGTAAAATTTTTGGCTGCTGACCAGTTAAATCCAAAACTGTTGACGGCTGACTGACTGGCAACTGACCGGCCTCTAAAATTAAATCTGGCCGGGGATAGGCTTTAGTAAAAATTTTAATAATTTCAGCCGATGAATTTAAAGGGGACTGGCCGGAAAAATTAGCTGAGGTAGCAGTAATTGGTATATCTAAATTAGCCATCAAGGATTGAGTCAACCGGCAATCAGCAATCCTCAAACCAATAGTCCTTTGACCGGCTGTTAAAATATCCGGAACAACCTCTCTTTTTTTTAAAATAACTGTTACTGGTCCCGGCCAAACTGCCCTTAAAACTTTCTCTGTTTTTTTATCAACAAAAGCTAACTCTTTAGCCATGGCAATGTCACGAACCATCACCGGCACCGGCTTGGTCTCCGGCCGTTTTTTAATCTTAAAAAGCCGCTCCAGACAATGAGCCTGTAAAGCGTTAACCCCTAAACCATAAACTGTATCAGTTGGATAAACTAAACTGCCGTTTCTTTGAATGACTGTCATTGCTTTCTGGATGATGGCTGGATTATTCCAATCAGTTAATAAATTGACTCTAATGATTTCCATTGCTTCTTACATCACTAAATTGATTAATCGATTAGGAATATAAATAATCTTTTTTGGTGGTTTATTATCCAGCCACTTTTTAATCTTTTCTTGGGCTAATGTTAGTTCCTTAATCTCTTTTTCGGTTATATCTTTTTCAACTTCTATTTTATCCCTGACTTTGCCGTTAATTTGGATAATTAACTGCCAGGTTCTTTGTTCAATTAGTTTTTTATCGTACTGGGGCCACTTTTCTAAAAAAATACTTTTCTTATGGCTCAATTTGTTCCACAATTCCTCTGAAACGTGAGGAGCCAAAGGAGCTAACAGCCGCAAGAAAATTTCCGCTTCTTTTTTGGCCAAAGCGCGTTTATCTTCTGCCCAACTATTAACAAATTCCATAAAAGCCGCCACCGCCGTATTGAATTTCATTGCTTCTAAATCATCGCCTACTTTTTTAGTTAATTGATGTATTTTAGATAGTAATTCTTTATCTGTTTGTTTATCTATCTTCTGCTTATCATTAAATAGCTGCCAAACCCGATTTAGAAAACGATAACAACCCTGAACTCCCTTAGTGCTCCAATTAATCATCTGATCAAAAGGACCCATAAACATTTCATAAACCCGCAAAGTATCCGTCCCGTACTCTTTAATAGCCTCGTCTGGTTTAATGACATTATTGAAACTTTTGCTCATTTTGCGACCGTCTTCCGCTAAAACTACGCCATGAGAATAACGACGTTGATAAGGCTCGATAGTCGGCACTATTCCTAAGTCATACAAAAATTTATGCCAGAAACGAGAATAGAGTAAATGAAGAGTGGTATGTTCCATACCGCCATTATATAAATCAACTGGCAACCAGTATTTTAATTTTTTAGAATCAGCTAGCTTTTTATCATTATTTGGGTCAATATATCTCAAAAAATACCATGAAGAACCGGCCCAATTAGGCATAGTATCAGTTTCTCTTTGAGCCGGCCCGCCACACTGGGGGCACTTTGTCTCCACCCACTCTTTTATTTTAGCCAAAGGCGATTCCCCTGTTTGACTCGGTTTATATTTTTTCACATAAGGCAATTCCACTGGTAACTCTTCTTCTGGAACAGCCACTGTTCCGCATTTAGAGCAATGGATAATCGGAATCGGCTCGCCCCAATAATGCTGACGGGAGAATATCCAATCGCGCAGCTTGTATTGAATCGTCTGGCGACCTGATTTATTCTTAGCCAGCCAATCAGTAATCTTTTTAATTGCTTCCTGAGAAGATAAATCGTTAAACTGATCTGAATTAATCAACTTGCCGTAATCCACATACGGCTCTTTATTAATATCACCGCCAGCTACAACTTCACGGATTTCTAAATTGTATTTTTTGGCAAATTGATAATCACGTTTATCATGAGCCGGCACAATCATCACTGCCCCGCCGCCGTAAGTAGCGATAACATAATCACTGACCCAAATAGGTATTTTTTCCTGATTAATTGGATTTAAACAATAAGAGCCGAGGAAAACACCGGTTTTTTCTTTGTCCAATTGAGTTCTTTCAAATTCGCTTTTCTTTTTGGAATCAAGAACATATTTTCCAACCTTTTCTTTATTCTCTTTGGTGGTTAATTCATCCAGCAAGGGATGTTCCGGAGCAATAATCATAGCGGTGATGCCGAAAACAGTATCTACTCGGGTAGTAAAGACCGTAATAACATCCTTTGAATCAACTACTGGAAAATTAATTTCCGTGCCGTAACTACGACCAATCCAATTAATCTGCTGGGTTTTAATTTTCTCTACATAATTAACTTTTTCCAAATCATCAATTAAGCGGTCAGCATATTTGGTAATTTTTAAAAGCCACTGCTTAATTGATTTTTTCTCGGTTTGAGCGCCGCAGCGTTCACATTTGCCGCCAATTACTTCTTCATTAGCCAAGCCGATCTTACAGCTAGGACACCAATTAATAGGCATTTCCGACTGATAAGCCAAACCTTCTTTAAAAAACTGGAGAAAAATCCATTGCGACCATTTATAATATTTAGGATCAGTTGTATTGATTTCCCGCGACCAATCAAAAGAAAGACCGAGTAAGTTCATCTGCTTTTTAAAAACCTTGATATTATCTTCAGTTACCTTGGCCGGATGAATGCCGGTTTTAATAGCGTAATTTTCAGTGGGTAGACCAAAGGCATCCCAACCCATCGGGTAAAGAACATTGAACCCCTCCATCTTTTTCTTGCGAGCCAAGGCGTCAAGAGCCACATAACCACGGACGTGACCAACATGCAAACCATCACCCGAAGGATAGGGAAATTCCACCATAATATATTTTTTTGGCTTCTTAGAAAAATCTTCGGCCCGATAAAGTTTCTGTTCGGCCCATTTTTTCTGCCACTTTTTTTCAATTTTTTGTGGATTGTATTTAGGCATAATTATATCCCAAACAACTCCCTGGCGTTTTTAGTTGTTTGTTCTGCCACTTGTTCAAGCTTAATTTTTTTAATCTCAGCTATTTTTTCGGCTACATATTTGACGTATAAGGGCTCGTTTCGTTCGCCCCGATGAGGTTCCGGAGTTAAATAAGGACAATCTGTCTCTAAGAGTATTCTCTCCAAAGGCAATTTGTCAATAACTTTATCGTAATCCCGGGCATAGGTAATTAGGCCGTTGAAGCCGAAATAAAAGCCCATTTCCATTAATTTCTCGGCTTGCGACCAGCGGCCCATAAAACAATGGACTACTCCCTTAAATTGAGCGCGGCCAGCGCTCGAACAACTAAAGGAACAATTAGCGCAACCATCCGACAGACAAGTTAAAGTCTCAATTAAATCATCATAGGCCTTGCGGCAATGGAGAATAACTGGCTTGCTTGCTTGCTGAGTTAATTCTAATTGTTTTAATAAAACCTCTCTTTGTTTATCTTTGGCTTGCTGGCTAATTTCATCGCCGTATTCCAGACCAATTTCTCCCATGGCCACTACCTTGGGGTTTTCTAATAATTCTTTATATTTTTCTGAGTCAAATTCTTCTAATTCTCTGACTTCCTCTTGAGCTCCTTTATCCTGCTTGAGATTATCTCCATGAACATGACTGGGATGAAGCCCAACCGCTGCATAAACACCCTCTTTGTATTTCTCCGCATATTGAATAGCCCGTCGGCTGGTACTGTATTGAGCCCCTACATTAATTAACCAAATATTTTCTTTTAAAGTCCGCTTAATTACTTCAGGGCCATCATCCTTGTAAGCATTAAAATTAACGTGGGCATGGGTATCAATTAAAAAAGGCCTGGACATAAAAACATAATAGCTCATATGCAGGCTATTTTCAAGTAAAAAATTAAGTTATAATTTAATAATGAACATTAACATATAAAGAGGTGGTAAAATGGCCAAGAAAACAAAGGGAGAGACGAAATTTTGGAGAATGCTTGACCTAAAGACACAAGAACAAGCGACGAAGGCTATTGAACGCATTAAGAGAGCCTCTGTAGATATGCGTCGCTCCCGCGGCTATATCAAGACCGATTGCGGGGACTAACCAAAGAAAAAAGGTCGGGTTAAAATCAACCCGACCTCATTTTTTGACAATACTTACAACCGAGGAAATAAAGCCTCGATTTTTTTGTTTTGTTTAAGTTGCTTTAAGATTTTTTCTGATGTTTCCGGCATAAATGGTTCAAGTAAAGAGGCGATTCCTTTAAGAGTAATCAGAAGTTCTGAAATAACTTGTTTAAATTTTTCCGGTTGGCTCTTGATTAATTGCCAGGGTTTATTCTTCTCGATATATTCATCGCTAGCGCTAATTAATTGCCAAACCGATTCTAAGGCCTCATGGAATTTAATTTCTTCCATTGCTTTCTGATAACTTTTTTGACTTGATTTAATCTTCTTAGTTAATTGACCATCAGCAGATTTCGCCGGCTTAATTTTTTCTGATAAAGTTAAAACACGGCTGACTAAATTGCCTAAGCCATTGGCTAAATCGGCATTATAGCGTTCTTCAAAACGTTTAATTGAAAAATCCCCGTCCTCTGTACTAGTAAATTCTCGCAGGAGAAAATAACGAACCGGGTCAGTGCCATATTTTTTAACTAATTCAAAAGGGTCAACAATATTTCCTAATGACTTAGACATCTTCTGTCCTTCAGAAGTTATAAAACCATGGGTAAATATTGTTTTTGGTAAAGGTAATTCCGCAGATAAAAGCAAGCTACTCCAAATCACACTATGATGCCAAATTATGTCTTTGCCTATAACATGAACATCAGCTGGCCAAAATTTCTTAAATTTACTATCTGGATAACCTATAGTCGTTAGATAATTAATTAAAGCGTCTACCCAAACAAAGAGCGTAAATTCTTTATCCATAGGCAACGAAATTCCCCATTCGACTGTTTTTCGAGAAATACTTAAATCTTGTAACGGCTCTTTTAATCTATTTAAAATTTCATTCCTCCTGCTTTGAGGAATAATGAAATCCTTATTCTTTTTAATATGTTCTAAAATTCTCTTTTGATATTTACCCATCCTGAAAAAATAAGTTTCTTCTTCTATTTCTTCCAATCTCTTACCATGAATAGGACACTCGCCATCTTTTAAATCCTTCAATAAATAAAAACTTTCGCAATCAATACAGTAAAGACCCTTATACTTTCCTTTGTAAATATCGCCTTTTTTATATATCTTTTCAAAAATTTTCTGGACCACTTCTATATGTCTTTTTTCTGTTGTTCTGATAAAATCATTGTTTGAAATATTTAATATCTTGCACAAATCTTTAAAATATTCACTCATCTCATCTACAAATTCCTGTGGGGTTTTATTGGCTTGTTTGGCGCTTCTCTGTATCTTAAGACCGTGCTCATCCAGGCCTGTGCTAAAGTGCACATCAAATTCTTGAAGCCTCTTATACCGAGCCAAAACATCAGCCTGAATTTTCTCTAGAGCGTGACCGCAATGAGGAAAATATGAAGGATAATCTATTGCTGTAGAAATAAAAAAAGTTTTTTTCATAGCTTCTCCAAAACAAATATTTAAGAATAACTTTTATATTCTTGAAGTTATATTTTGTTTAACTTTTAATAAATCTCTTCTGCGTTTTAAATGTTTTAAATATAACTCAATGATATTTACAAACTTATATAACTCATTCTTGCGTCTTATCTTGAAGCTCCAAAGATCTTTAAACGTTCTGACACCTCTTTTATCAACATATCCTCCTTTCACCATTATGCGTGGATTTTCTGTTTTTATACCCAAAATACTCAATCTATTATGTATTTGACAAATGATATTTTTATCGTAGCTTCCTAAAGCAAACGCCCCAAATCCATTATAAACCCCGAAAGAACCTTCGGCATCTATGTATCCTCCCAAAAATGAAAGAAAATAATTATCTCTTTCTAAAATCCATTTTTCAATATTATCTTCTTTATTTAATAAAAAATCAAATGATGGATTTAAATATGCTATAAAATAATAATTATCCTTTTTCCCCTTTTTTGTATTTTTCTTACTTTTATTTACACGAACATGTCCAAATCGCCTAAATAATTGATTCATTAAAATAATCTGCTCTCTTTTTGTGCTACAAGTGCTAATATATACAGTCTCTCCATACTTTCTCTTTGAGGTATGTAAATCACCTAATCTAAAACCTATTAAATAGGCCTTATCTGTTTTTGTGCCATTAAAATCTTTTTTAGTATATCTAATAACTGCTTTTGCTATCTTCGGACATCTCTCATTATTTGTTAAAATAACTCCTTCTCTATCGCTTCTCCTAGGGATATTAAATTTTATAAGTTTAGCGGAGATTACTGAAGGACTACAATCATATAAATCTGCGATTTTATACGCAGACAACTTTTTCTCTTTGTAAAGTTTCTCTATCTTTTCTTTCGAAATTTTATATTGATCACCTCGCGGAGAAAGCTTTAATGCTTCGGATTTATTCCTAATAGCTATACCGTATTTCTTTAATTTAGTTTGGATAGTTGATTTTCCACAATTACATATTTGAGCAATCTTACGAGTAGATAATCCTTTCTTTAAATATAACCTTTTTAGTTTTCTCTCGAGTATATGAACTGTTTTTGTTCTAGAGGGCTCAATTCCGTATTCTTTCATCTTTGTCCAAAGTTTTGAAATAGAACAATTATAATATTTAGCTATTTTAGAAATAGTCGATTTCTTGTTCTCATATAAATATTTCAATTCCTTTTTGGGAATCTTAATTGGTTCCATAAAATAAAAGAAGGCATAGACCTTCTTTTATTTTATCACAAATTTTAGCTTAAATAAAGTTATTTTTGCCTATTTCCGACAATAACCACGAATTCGCCTTTGATTTTATCTTTTTTAATTTGGTCAATGATTTCTTCAATCTGGCCACGGTAAATTGTCTCGAATTTTTTGGTTAGTTCGCGACAGACAACAAGCGGACAGGATTGCTTCGCTCCGTCTTTGACGGAGTTCGCAATGACAAAAGACAATTCTTCTAAGGTTTTTAAAATCCGATGAGGTGATTCGTAAAAAACAACCGTATATTTTGCCTGAACGACTTCCTCAAAAAACTTTTTTCTTTTTTTCTTAGCTGGAGGAAAGCCAAGGAAAACAAACTTATCGGCCGAAAGACCAGAAATGCTTAAGGCAGAAATTAAAGCAGAAGGTCCGGGGATAGGAATAACTTTTAAATCAGGCAATTGGTCAACTAAATAATTAATTAATTTAGCCCCCGGGTCGCTAATGCCAGGGGTACCGGCTTCAGAAACCAAAGCTAAATCCTGGCCTCGCTTTAATTGCTCTAAAATATATTTAATTTTTGTTAATCGGCTGTGCTGATGATAACTAATGGTCAACCTATTAATTTGGTAACGAGTCAAAAGTTTTTTAGTTGTCCGGGTATCTTCACAGAGAATTAAATCTACCTCTTTTAAAATTCGTAAAGCCCGGGCGCTGACATCTTCTAAATTTCCAATAGGCGTAGCCATGACATACAAATTAAACATAAGCCCATTATACAAAGGACTGTCCTTGTTCGCAAGGACAGTCCTTTAATTTAAACCTTTCAGCTTTACTCAAAGTATAACTTAAACTTCTCTCTTCTGAAGGTCTTTGGTAAATTCGGCGATAGCCGCCGCCACAGGAACAGCTAAAATAATTCCTAAAATACCGGCTAATTTAGCGCCCATAAGCATAACAATAATAATAACTATTGGATTCAAGCCGACTGTTCTTTTCATCACTTGAGGATAGATGATATAGTTTTCTAACTGCTGAATAACGATATAAAGAAGAATGACCAACAAAGCCAGAAAAGGCGCCTGTAAAAAACCCAGGATAGCGGCCGGAATAGCCGCCAGAATTGGACCGATATAGGGAATGATTTCCAAGAGAGCGGCAATTAAAGCTAAAGTTAAAGCATATTTTACCCCTAAGAAATAAAGGCCAATATAAGTCAAACATCCGATAATAAACATCAAGAGCAATTGTCCTCTTAACCAACCGCCTATTTTATTTTCAATCCGCTCAATCAAATCAGAAACATAGGATTGATGTTCGCTGGGAGTTAAAGAAACCAAAAATCTTTTAGCTCCCTTTTCCTGAACAGCTAAATAAAAAGAAATGACCAAAATAATCATCGCTGAAATCAGACCGCCAAAAAGACCGATAATAGTACCAAAAACGCTTGAGGCGGCTTGATCCAATTTATCGCCAACCGTATCTAAAAGAGCTTGTAAATTGCCTTCAATTTTGTACTTACCCCACCATTCTTGGAAACTTAATCCTATTTTTTCCATCAATTCTGGAAAATGAGCGGCTAATTGCTTAATCTGTTCAGCTAAAGGAGGAAAGATTAAAGTAACAATCAAAGCTAATAACAAAAAAAGGAATAAACAAATAAAAATTACTCCCAAAAGACGAGGCACCTTATATTTCTGGAGCCAGCTGACCGGTCCGTTGATAGCGGCGGCGATGACGATAGCCACGAAAACAACCATCAAAATATCGCGAATCAGATAAAGAAAAACCAAAGCTAATAAGATAAAAATGACTCGCAGAATGGTTGAAGTGGAAATATTGATTGTTTGAGAATCGTTCATATATTTAATATCTTTTCAAATTTTCTTTTATCCTTAAACGGACCAATTAAAGCCAAATTCAATTTTTCCGGCTTAAAAATATCTCGAGCCACCCGTTGAATATCATTAACGGTAACTGCTTCAATTTTAGCAAATTTCTCTTCTAAGGTCAAAATTTTCCTGGTTAACAGTTCCTGATTAGCATAAAAAGAGGCCTGGGCATCAGAAGATTCCATGCTGATCAGGGAACTTCCTTTAATGTAATCCTTGGCTTTTCTTAATTCGGCCGGACTAATTTTTTGACGAGCTATTTTTTTGTATTCTCCAAGAATTATTTTAACCACTCTTTCTATCTTATTATTATCCGTACCGGCATTAGTCAGCAGAAATCCAGTATCAGTGTCATTAGAAGCACCCGTGCTAATTTTATAAGCTAGGCCCAATCTCTCTCGAATCTTAATAAAAAGCCGCGAGCTCATATTACCGCCCAAAATAACTCCCAATAAACCTAAGGCGTATTTATCTGGATGGAAAATATCATAAGCCCGCACACCTAAACAAAGATGGCTCTGGTCAGTTTTTTTGTAATAAATTAAAGATTGAGGTTTATGTTGTCTTTCTCTGACTGGCAACTTATCTTTGACTGACTGTTTATTGATTGTTTTAAAATACTTTTTTACCTTGGCCAGAGTTGAACTATGGCCAATCTGGCCGGCTACCACCACAATAGTATTTCTTGATGAATAATGTTCTCTCAAGTATTTTATAAATTGAGCCCGTCTAACATCTTTAATCAACTTCTCGGTGCCGAGTATCCGCCAACCGGCCGGCTGATCACCGTAAAGAAGCTCGTCCCAAATATCATAGACATGACGAGCCGGATCGTCCAAATACATATTCAGTTCCTGTAGAATAGTCCCTTTCTCCCGATCAATTTCTGCCTGTTCCAATCTGGAATTTAAATAAATATCAGCCACCCAATCCAAAGCCAAATCTAAATGGCTGGCATCAACTTTAGCCCAATAGCCGGTATATTCCTGACCGGTAAAGGCATTATAGTGGCCGCCAATCTTATCTAAAGGTTCAATTAATTTCAAAGTATTGGGACGTTTTTTAGTCCCTTTAAAAAGAATGTGTTCCAAGAAATGAGACAATCCATTAATTTCCTTGGTCTCGTATTTAGAACCGGCGCCGACCAAAACTAAAACACTGACCGTTTTAGTTTCTTTGACCGGTAGGGTAATAATCCTTAAACCGTTTTTAAGAGTGGTTTTTTTATAATTATTTGTCATGAAGTTCTTCCTCCCAGTGATAAGCCACCTTTAAGTTAACTTTATACTCAGCAATCTGACCATCTTTAATTTCAATATTTTGTCCAACAATACTAACTCCGGTAACATTCTTTTTCTGCTTGCAAACCTGATCAATCGCCTGTTTTATGGCATCTTCAAAACTTTTTGAAGAGGTGCCGATTAATTCTTTAACTTTAATCAGAGCCATTTTATTCACCTCCCTTCTAATTTTTCCCTCAAATAATCAACCAATTCTTTAATTTTTATCCGTTCCTGTTTCATGGTATCGCGGTCGCGCACAGTCACATCATTTTTCTCTAAACTATCAAAATCTATAGTCAGACAAGAGGGGGTGCCTGTTTCGTCCTGGCGACGATAGCGCCGGCCAATTGAACCAGCCTCGTCGTATTGACACATCCAATTCATTTTTAATAAATCATAAACCTCCCTAGCTTTTTTGACCAAATCCTTTTTATTCTTGACCAGCGGCAAGATGGCTGCTTTTATGGGAGATAATTTTTTGTCTAAACGCAAAACTACTTCGCTTTCTTTTTTGGCTTCAGTTGTCTTAGTCCGTCCGCCCTCAACTTCATCATAAGCATTAATCAGGAAAGACAAGAAGTTGCGGTCGGCTCCGGCTGATGTTTCAATAATGTGAGGAATAAATTTCTTTTTAGTTTGTTCGTCATAATAGCTTAAGTCCTGACCGCTGTGCTTGCTGTGATTAGACAAATCCCAATCACCGCGGTCGTGAATCCCTTCTATCTCGTCCCAACCCCAAGGAAACTTATACTCAATATCAACTGCCTTTTTGGCATAGTGAGCTAATTCGTCCTTTCGATGCTCCCGGAAGCGTAAGTTATCCTTCTTGATTCCCAAGCTAACATACCAATTCATTCGTTCTTTCTTCCAGTAATCAAACAATTTTTCTTTTTTCTTTTCGTCTGGTTCAACAAAATACTGCATTTCCATTTGCTCAAACTCGCGAGTTTTAAAAATAAAATAACGGGTCGTGATTTCGTTACGAAAGGCCTTGCCAATTTGGGCGATACCGAAAGGTATTTTCAAACGCATGGTCTCCCTCATAAATTGGTAATTCATATAAATGCCTTGGCATGTCTCTCCTCTTAGATAAGTAACGGCTGCTTCGTTTTCAATTGAACCAACGAAGGTTTTCATCATCAGATTAAACTTTTTCTCTTCAGTTAATTGACCGCCGCAATCCGGGCATTTATCCTCTTTTAAATAATCTTTGCGGAAGCGATGATGGCATTTCTTGCACTCAACTAAAGAATCAGCAAAACCAGCCGTCAAATGGCCTGAGGCCTGCCAGACCTTGGGTGACATTAAAATACTGGCGTCTACGCCGACAATATCATCACGATATTGGGTCATTGTCTTCCACCAACTTTGTTTGATATTGTTCTTTAATAAAGCGCCCAAAAAACCATAATCATAGCAGCTTTCAAAGCCGCCATAAATTTCGCTGGAAGGCGCAATAAACCCCCGGCGCTTGCAAAGAGAAACAATTTTTTCCATTAAATCTTGAGACATATATAAAATCCTTAATTAAACTATTCCACAACAATTCCGTCCCGGCGGCTGGTGGTTGAGTCATCAGGTAATTCGGTATCAATAACTTGATTAACGCTTTCTAAGTTCATATTAACGAAATTATCTTGACCAGTCGCTTTGGATTGACCAATAAGTTCGACAAAACTCCCTAAATGAGCCAAGCTGGGAGTAATAGCCACCTGAAAAGCAACCTGTTTAACTGGCAAGAGAATGCCCGTAGCGGCTGGTAAATCACCCACCCGCCAAACCAGGCGACCAGTTTGAGAATCATATTCTAAGTCAGTATTAGTCGGACTAATTTTATTCTGCCATTGAACATGAGGCGGTAAAAAGGCCTCTATTTTAACTAAGTCAAGGTCATTAGCAGTATTTATCAATCGCCATTTAATTGTGTAGGTGGTTGTTTGACCAACTCGAGGAGGAATTGGTCCGCTATTAGGAATCAAATCATCGCTATAATAACCTTTGGCTTGGAGAGTCAATTGACTGGCTACCTTAGTAATTGTTTGGCTCTGACCAGCAATCTCGATATCTTTTAAAGAAAGAGGTGGTTGGGGAGAATCAATTTTAACCGTATTAATTATTTTAAAATTCTTGTCACTATAATTAGCGATGGGCAAGGAGTTTTTCACTTTAACTGAAAAAGTCAGCTGACCTGTTTGATGAGGTCCCAAAAATTCCAAAGCGGGTAAATTACTGGCTTTCCAGGTAATAGTTTGACTGGCGCCGTCAAAAGAACCTTGGGCTGATTCCAAGCTGGTCAAATCTAAGGCCGGGCTTTCTAACTTTGAAGTGATATTCACATCTCTAATACCAACATCGGTTGTATTCTCATAATCAATCTGATAAGTTAATTTTTGACCGGCCTGGGTAATATAGTCAGTTGTTCCATTAACAGTTTGGCTGACTGATAAAGGAGAAAGAGAGATTTCCAGCGCGCTGACGGTTTCCGCCATCGGAATAAACTGCTCCTCTTTAAAAAGACCTAATTGGGCCTGAAATGATTTAACCTGACCTTCTTCTCCTTGAATATTTCCTTGAATAAAAATCTTCCCTTCCTGGCCAGCCATTAAATCGCCTAAAGACCAAATTCTATCTTCTTCTAATGGCTGGGGCTCAGCTGCCTGAAAAGTAAAACCAGCCGGATAGTCAAGTTGAATCTGTAAATCATCAAAAGAGACCTCGCCTTGATTTAAATATTTTAAAGAAAAATTAAAAGATTGGCCACTGACTAACCTATTCGGCAAATCAAGGTCTAAAATTAAAGGAACAGAAATTATCTTAGTAGAAAACTCTGCTTGATTAGTAAAAGCAGAAGTGATTTTGCTCGGCTGATAGCTTAATTCGGCCCAGGCCTTTTTGGTTTCGTCCTGCAGTCCAATAACCCTGACGGGCAATTCAATCTGGTTTTCTTGGCCAACTGCTAAATCAGGCAAGTCAATGGTCTGAACTAAATCTTCTGTTTCTAAGGGAATTGATTGGTCAGGATAGTGAAAAACTAATTTAATTGAAGTTAAATCCAAGCGGGTCTGGTTTTGATATTTAACCAGATAAGTTATCTCTTCACCGCTAACTATTCGTTCGGCTCCTTTGATTTCTAATTTAACCTTGTCTTTATCAAAAGAAGTCAAACCGCGCCAAAAAAACAATCCGGCTATAGCTAAAAAAATAACTATGGCTGAAACACTGCCCATCAGCCAGTATTTTTTTTGCTTAGGCGATAATCCTCTTTTCTCCAGCTCCGGCCATTCTGAAGGGGCTTTTTTTTCTTTCTCTTGACCAAGTCGAAAAACCTCTGGCGATTTTAAGCGCTCTTCAAATTCAGCCCCTGGTTTATATATTTTCTTTTTTAACTCCTCTAACTCCATTGGTTTTATAATTGTCAACGAGAGGAAAAAGAAAAATAAATTTTTCTTTTTCGACCAAGTGAACTAATTAGAAGCTATGCTTATCTTAACAGATGAACTGCTTTTTGTAAAAAATATTTTGAGTTTAATTCCCCATTCAAAAGAGATTCAATAAAAAAAGAAGTGTCCTTTTGTGCTTCTCCGTATCCCAATAATCCTAACAATTTCCTTTCAAAATCGCTAATAATATTTTTGATATCTGGCTCTGACTGATTAATCTGCTGGAAATTAGATAAAACCAACTGCCAAATACCAGTATCTTTTTCCGGACCAGCTATGGTTTTATCAATTACCTCAGATAAATAATAGGCGGCGGCTAAACAAGGTAATCGTTGATGAAGTTCAGAGAATCTTTCAATGGTTTCCGCACCGGTGACAATATCCAGATTTTTGCCGGGGGCAATAAGAAAATGACTCTGAAGAAAAAGCTCTAAATGACC
>CAYOWE010000003.1:0-27039 GCA_964407595.1 uncultured Candidatus Saccharibacteria bacterium
TTATTCATAGTTGTGTTTTACCAGTTGGTTCTTCTCATATTACTAGTGATATTGCTATTGGTTTAAGAAGTGATATTGATTTAGCTGAAAAGGTTAAGTTGGAATATGGTTCAGCTTTAGTTTCTGAGATTAGTAAAAAAGATAACATTAACTTATCTAAGTTGACTGGAGAAGAAAAAGGAGTTATTCCTCGAGTCCAGGTAGCTGAAATAATTGAAGCTCGATTAAGTGAGGTTTTTGACTTGGTTAATAAAGAACTAAGAAAGATTGACCGTCAGGGTCTATTACCGGCTGGGGTGGTTCTTTTAGGCGGTGGAGCAAAAATACCTAGTTTAGTTGATTTAGCTAAAGAAGGATTAAAGTTGCCAGCTCAAGTAGGTTTTCCCCTGGAATTAGAAGGAATTATTGAGGAAGTTGATGACCCGGCTTTTGCCACTGCTATTGGTTTGGTTCTTTGGAGTATTGATGAACGAATTAAGTCCGGCCATCTCACGGTTATTCCCTTTAGCCGATTTTCTGTCAGTTCGACAGTTAACAAGATTAAAGGTTGGCTGCGAGGATTTTTGCCTTAGGACTTGCATTATTTTTTTACTTATGTTAGTTTAAAAAAAAGTATTTTAGGGTCATTTTAAAAACAATGAGGAGGGTCAATGAAGCTCCTCATTGTTGTTTAATGGCTTAATTAATAATATGGCTCAAATAAAACCAGCTGTCGAAACATTTGCCAAAATTAGAGTGATCGGTGTCGGAGGGAGTGGTTCCCATGCTATTTCCAGAATGATGGCCTGTAAAATTCATGGAATAGATTTTGTGGCCATTAATACTGATGCTCAGGATTTACATCATACAACTGCTCCAGAAAAACTTCATATTGGTAAGAACTTAACCAAAGGTTTAGGGGCTGGTATGAATCATGAATTAGGCCGTCAGGCAGCTGAAGAAAATCGTGACGAGATTCACCAGGTAATTAAAGGAGCTGATATGGTTTTTATTACTTGCGGTATGGGTGGCGGCACTGGCACCGGAGCCAGTCCGATTGTTGCTGAAGCAGCTAAAGATTCAGGAGCTTTAACTGTAGCTGTGGTGACTAAACCCTTCTCTTTTGAGGGCTTTCAGCGGATGCGCATTGCCGAAGAAGGTTTACTTCAATTAAAAGATAAAGTTGATACTTTAATTACTATTCCTAACGATAAGCTTCTTTCGGTAATTGACCAGAAAACCTCTCTGCTGGATGCTTTTTCAGTAGTTGATGATGTTTTGAGACAAGCGGTCCAAGGAATTTCTGATTTGGTAGTTACTCCGGGAATAGTTAATGTTGATTTTGCTGATGTTAAAGCGATTATGGAAAACACCGGTTCGGCCTTAATGGGAATTGGTCGAGCGATTGGCGAAGACCGGGCGATTGAGGCAGCTAAGGCAGCTATAAGTTCACCTTTACTGGAAATTTCTATTGACGGGGCTAAGGGCGTTCTCTTTAATGTTAGTGGTGGTTCTGATTTAGCCATGTCTGAAATTAATGAAGCAGCCAAAGTTATTGTTGAGTCGGTTGATCCCGAAGCCAGGGTTATTTTTGGAGCGGTGGTTGATGATAAATTAAAAAAGGGTGAGATTAAAATCACCGTTATTGCCACTGGTTTTGATGAAGGTCTGTTAAAAAAGATCGGCGAACCCAAAATTCAAGACATTTCTCCTATAAGCCAAATTGAAGAAAAAAATAGAAAGAAGATAAGTTTTGGACCTAAAGAAGTAGAAGAACCAGAAAGCGAATGGGATATCCCCGCTTTTATTAGAAGGAAAATGAAGTGACTGTTTCTCTAAATCAGAGGTCTTTGATTTAATTAAGAAATAGTCATCCCGAACTAAGTAAAAGATTTTATAAGTAAAAGGAAGTCGTTTGACTTCCTTTTTTGGTTGGAGTAAAATAACAATGTGATAAGAAAATTATCTTTAATAATTATTAAAGAAGAGAATAAAGAATAAATATTAATCCTGTAAAAAAACAGTGAACAATATTTATTCACGTTTTTTGTTGGTGGTTTGACCACTTTTTCTAATTGGAGTAAAATAGAAATATTCTTAAATTTTTAGGAGATTTTTTTATGCCTCAAGCAAAACCAAAATTCAGACAAGTCAAAAAAAGAGATGGCCGGATTGTTGATTTTGTCCAGCCAAAAATAACCGAAGCGATTTTCAAGGCCTTAACTGCTACTAAAAAAGGCGGCAAAAGGATTGCCCAGAAACTATCAGATCAGGTAATTGACCTTTTAAATAGAAGGTTTAAAGAGGGAAACGTTCCTCAAATAGAACAGATTCAGGATATTGTTGAAGAGGTTTTAATTATTAATGGTTATACCGAAATAGCCAAATCCTATATTCTTTACCGCGAGCAGCGCCGCCGTATCAGAGAAGCTACTACATCCATTGACGAAGCAGTTGATATGGTTGACCATTACATCCAAGAATCAGATTGGCAGGTCAAAGAAAACGCTAATATGGCTTATTCCTTGCAGGGATTGAATAATTATATTACTTCAAAAGTAGCTAAAAAATATTGGTTAAGCAAAATCTATCCCAAGGAAATTAGAGAAGCGGTTGAAAACGGAGATTTTCATATTCATGATTTGGATAGTTTGAGTTGTTATTGTATGGGTTGGGACCTTTATGATCTTTTATTAAAAGGTTTTTGCGGTGTTAGGGGTAAAGTTGAATCTAAACCGGCTAAACATTTGCGAACAGCCTTAGGTCAATTAGTTAATTTTTTTTATACCTTACAAGGTGAAGCAGCTGGGGCAGTGGCTGTCAGCAACTTTGATACTCTTTTAGCCCCTTTTATCCGGCGTGATAACTTGAATTATAATCAAGTTAAGCAAGCCATGCAGGAGTTTCTCTTCAATAGTGCTGTGCCAACTCGAGTCGGTTTTCAGACGCCTTTTATGAATGTTACCTTAGATATTACTCCTTCGCCGAGTTTTGCTAAACAACCTATAATTATTGGTGGTAAACCTCAGAAAGAAATTTACGGTGATTTTCAAGAAGAAATGAATATGTTTAATCGGGCTTTTTACGAAGTTTTGATGGAGGGTGACAGGAATGGTCGGCCTTTTTCTTTTCCTATTCCGACTGTCTCAATTACTAATGATTTTGATTGGGATAATCCTGCTTTAGATTCAATGTGGCAGGCTACGGCCAAATATGGAGTTAATTATTTTTCAAATTTCATTCAATCAGATATGAATCCGGAAGATGTTCGGAGTATGTGCTGTCGACTTAGATTATCAAATAAGGAACTTTACAAAAGAGGCGGCGGATTATTCGGAGCCAATCCCCTGACTGGTTCTATAGGCGTGGTGACAATTAATTTACCTCGGTTTAGCTATTTGTCCAAGACCAGAAAAGAATTTTTTGATAAATTAGCCAAGGCCATGGATTTAGCTAAGGATTCTTTAGAGATTAAAAGAAAAGTTCTGGAAAAGTTTATAGAAAATGACCTTTATCCTTATTCAAAATATTATCTGGCGGGAGTAAAGAAAATGCGAGGTCAGTATTTTGGCAATCATTTTTCTACTATTGGTTTAATCGGTATGAATGAGGCCTTATTAAATTTTATCGGTGCGGACATTGGCTCTCAAAGGGGTAGGAGGTTCACTCTCGAGGTTTTAGATTTTATGCGCCAGCGATTAGTTAAATATCAGGAAGAGACCGATAATTTATACAATTTAGAAGCTTCGCCGGCTGAAGGAGCCAGCTACCGTTTGCCTCTAAAAGATAAAGAAAAATATCCTGGTATTATTACAGCCGGGACAAAAAAAGTGCCCTTTTATACAAATAGTTCACAGCTTCCGGTTAATTATACTGATGATATTTTTGAGGCCTTAAAGTTACAGGATGAGATTCAGTGTAAATATACCGGAGGAACAACCTTGCATCTTTTTTTAGGCGAACAGATTTCTGACGTTCAGGTTATAAAAAATTTAATTAAGAAAATTTTTGTTAAATTTCGTTTGCCCTATATCACCCTTACGCCAACTTTCTCAATTTGTCCTCATCACGGATATATTGCCGGTGAACATTTTACTTGTCCTAAATGTTTAGTTAAGCAGCCCTGTGAGGTTTATTCGCGGGTGGTTGGCTACATTAGACCTGTCCAGCAGTGGCATACCGGCAAACAAGAGGAATTTAAGGAGCGAAAAGTGTTTAAACTTAAAGATTAATAATGTTAATCGGCGGTTTACAAAGATCAACTTTGGTTGATTATCCGGGCAAGGTGGCTGCGACAATTTTCACTCTTGGTTGTAATTATCATTGTCCTTTTTGTCAGAATCCAGAGTTAGTTGACCCAGAGAAAATAAAAAAGCAGCCTCAAATAAAAACAGAGGCCTTTTTTAATTTTTTGGAATCACGAAAAGGGCTTTTAGACGGAGTTTGTCTGACGGGCGGCGAACCACTAATTCAGCCAGATATTCTTGATTTTATCAAGAGAATAAAGAAACAGGGATTTTTGGTTAAATTAGATACTAATGGCAGCCAGCCAGCTAAATTTAAAAAACTTTTTCAAAAAAATATTTTAGATTTTGTGGCTATGGATATTAAGTCATCTCAAGAAAATTATTCTAAAGCAGCTGGTACAAAAGTTAATTTAAAAGATATTCAGCAAAGCATTGATTTAATTCAACAAAGTGGAGTGGACTATGAATTCCGTACCACCATAGCGCCGAGCATTATTAATAAGAAAGAAATAGAAAAAATCAGTCAATGGATTAAAGGTGCCAAAAAGTTTGCCCTGCAGCAATTTAGAATAGAAAAGACCTTAGATAAATCCTGGCAAAAAATTAAACCCTATCCTGACGAAGAACTAAAAGAAATGTTTAAAATCGCCCAACCCTATTTTGACAAAGTAGAGTTGCGCGGGATATGAGCAAATCCAAAATCCTTCTTTATCTCTGTTTATCTTTTATTAGCGGTATTTTAATTGATTCTTTAATCAGAATTCCCCGACCGATTTGGCTGGGAATTTTAATTTTGGGGACTATAACTGTCCTTTTGAGCCGAGCGAAGCGAAACGAAGAATCTCAAGCGAGTACCCACTGGATTCTGCGTTTCACTCAGAATGACCTTATTGTCTGGGGTTTCGTTTTATTGATTTTAGTTAGTGGGATTTGGCGGCATCAAACAGTAGCTACTCCTGGTGTAGTTGAGATAATTAGTCAATATTATGACCAAGAAATTACTCTTAAGGGAGTTATTATTGATGAGCCAGAAAAAAGAATTAATCAAATAAAATTTCAGTTTAAGGCTGAAGAAATTCCTGGTGAAATCTTAGTTACTACTGAACTTTACCCAGAATATCATTATGGCGATGAATTAGAAATTAGCGGGAAAATAAGGGAGCCAGCCCAGTTTGAAGATTTTAATTACCGCCAGTATTTAGCCAAGGATAAAATTTATTCTGTTATTTATTCCCCTTATATTAAATTACTAAATCAAAATCAAGCTAATTGGTTTGTTCAAAAAATATTTAGTTTTAAAGATAAATTAAGAAGAGTGGTTGAGCAAACTTTATTGCCGCCCCAATCTTCAGTATTAAGGGCTATTTTTCTGGGCGATAAATGGGGACTTTCTAATGAATTAAAAGAAAAATTGAACATTACCGGTACCCGGCACATTGTAGCTATCTCGGGGATGCATATGATTATTATGAGTCAAATCCTGCTTTGGCTGGCTTTGGGATTAGGTCTTTGGCGCGGTCAGGCCTTTTATTTCGTTCTCTTTTTCTTGGTCCTTTATATCATCACGATTGGGGCGCCGGCTTCAGCAGTGCGGGCCGGGTTAATGGCTGGCTTACTTTTGTCGGCCCAAAAGATTGGCCGTTTAAGAAGTGCTGACCGAGCCGTTGTTTTGGCCGCTACGACCATGCTGGCAATTAATCCTTCGCTCCTAAAAGCCGATGTTGGTTTTCAACTTTCTTTTATGGCCGTTTTAAGCATTATTTATCTCAAACCAATTTTAGATGATAAAACAATCAGCTGGCCTAATCTTTGGCGCTTAAAAGATATTTTAACTATGACTTTGGCCGCTCAATTAGGCACTTTACCGATTTTGATTTTTCACTTTGATCGGCTTTCTCTGGTTTCCCCTTTAGCTAATTTACTGATTGTTCCGTTATTACCGGTGATAATGATATCGGGGATGATTTTAAGTTTTACTGGTCTTATTTGGCTGGCTTTTGCAAAAATTATTGCCTGGCCAGTTTGGTTTTTATTAAGTTATCTAGTTAAAGTAGTTGATTATTTAGCTGCTTTGCCTTTAGCGGCAGTTGAATTCAGAAGCGCTTCTTTGGTAATTTTATTAGGGTATTATTTAATTTTAGTTTTTTTTATTTGGCGCATCAACCAGGGACAATCCCTGAAACTTTAGAGATTGTCCTGAATTAAATTATGTTTTTCAAAAAACGCAAAACTAATTATTTTATCCTGGCCATTCTTTTGATAGTGGCTGTTTGGATCTGGTCAGCTATTTTTTCCCAAGCCCCGGATAATATCTTAGAAGTTACTTTCTTTGATATTGGTCAAGGTGACGCTATTTTTATTGAAACATCCAATCAGACACAGGTTTTGATTGATGGCGGGCCGGATAAGGCGGTTTTAGAAAAATTGAGCCAAACAATGCTCTTTCACGATCGAACGATTGATTTACTTATTTTAACCCACCCTGACGCCGACCATATTACCGGCTTGGTTGAGGTGCTTAATTACTATCAGGTTGGTCATATTCTAACCAGTGGTCTTAAAAAAGACACGGCAGTTTATCAAAGATGGCGAAATTTAATTGAGGAGAGAAATATTCCCTTGACCATTGCCCAGACAGGCCAAAAAGTTATTTTACAGGAGGGGATGGTTTTAAATATTCTTTGGCCAGAGCAGTCGCTGATTAAATCCTTAAGTAAAAATGCTAATAATGTTTCAATAGTTGGCCAATTAGTTTACGGCCAGACAGAGTTTCTTTTAACTGGTGATATTGAAAAAGAAGTTGAGCAGCGATTGCTTAATCAAAATTGGGATTTAACCTCAGATATTTTAAAGGCGCCTCATCACGGCAGTAAGACATCCAGTAGCTATAATTTTCTCAAGGCAGTTAATCCGCAAATAGCAGTCATTTCTGTTGGCGAAAATAATCGCTTTAAACATCCGTCTCCAGAGGTTATAGAACGGTTGAAAGATGTTTCGGTTTATCGGACAGATAAAAACGGCAATATTAAGGTTTCCACTGACGGAATCCACTTTAAGATAAAGACCGAACAATAGTTGGCAAAAATATTTTTTTGTGATAAAATGTTTTATTAGGAAAAGCAGTCAACACTGCTTTTTTACTATAAAATTAATTTATTTTTATGAAAGATTATCAAAAGGAATTCCCGCTTTTTAAAACCAAAAAGCGGGGCTTGTCTAAGAGATTTGACTTGTCTGAGCCAAATGAACGTAAAAAATACTTTGAGGCAAAAGCCGGTCAAGAAATCGCTTTATTAAAGAACTATTTCAAAAGAAATAGTTTTATCGCTTACTTTCTGGGCAAAAAAAATTCCGGTAAAGGAACTTATACCAAATTAATAATGGAGATTTTCGGCGAAGATAAAATCGGTCATATTTCAGTAGGTGATATAGTCAGAGACGTCCATCAGGAAATGAAAGACAAGAATAAAAAGAAGGAATTATTGGATTATTTATCCAAGAATTATCGGGGCTACATTTCTATTAACCAGGCCATAGATACTTTATTAAGTAGAGAGGCTAAATCGCTTTTGCCAGCCGAGTTTATTCTAGCCCTGATTAAAAGAGAAATAGATAAGCTGGCCAGAAAATCTCTTTTTATTGACGGATTTCCTAGAGATTTGGATCAGGTTTCTTATTCATTGTTTTTTAGGGATTTAATCAATTACCGAACCGATCCTGATATTTTTGTTGCCATAGACATTCCGGAGTCGTTTATTGATGCTCGTATGAAAAATAGGGTTGTCTGTCCCAGATGCCATACTCCCCGGAACTTAAAATTATTTCCTACCAAAAAAGTTGGCTATGATAAACAAAAAAAAGAATTTTATTTGATCTGCGATAATCCTCAGTGCCAAGCGGCCAGAATGATAGGCAAGGAAGGTGATGAAATGGGCATAGAATCTATTAGAGAAAGATTAGAATTAGACGAACAATTAATAAAGAAAATTTTTTCTTTACACGGTATTTCCAAAATCCTTTTAAGAAATGCCCTTCCGGCAACTATGGCTAAAGATTATGTTGATGATTATGAGATTACCCCGGAATATAGTTATAAGTTTAATACCAAAGATGAACAAATAAAAATAATAGAAAAATCTTGGGTGATAAAAGACGATAGAGGCAAGTTGGTATGTAGTTTGCTGGCCCCACCAGTCGTTCTCGCCTTGATTAGACAGTTAGTAAAAATTTTGGGTCTGGAGAAATAATAGTATTAATTTTCTTGACAACTATTTTAGAAAATGTCACACTAATAATGGCTTTACTGTTCAATATTTTCTTTTAAGATTTTGAGCTAATCTCTAAAGACTGGGAATCCTAAATTAGTCAGCGCCGTGGCGTTGGCTTGCGGACAACCACTTATTTGAAAAGTCAAAATACTAAGAAAATTTTTTGGCAGTAAAGCCATTTGATTTGTTCTTTTCAGTTTTCGTAAACCCAAAAAAGAGGAGATAGAGATGAGGTTGATATTGAGATTTGATCAGATGCCCGGGAATTTTTCGTTGGATCCAGAAAGACCAAAAAAAAGATTTTATATTCCTATTTCTAATAATCCCAAAAGGCCTAATTTTATCAGAGTGCAGAATGGAAGAGGAACTTTTTGTTGGTCTATAATCAGACGTAAACAATTTCGCAGTAAGGGCCATGGGCACTTTTGGAAGATTCCTAAAGGAGCCATAGCCTTTCTCTTTCCGCATTTATTGAGGTCAACGAGAGGATGGTTTTACGGAGAACCTGAGTGGATTTTTTAAGGAGGGGAAAACTATATGGGCAACAGGAGAGAATGGATTTGCGTCTGTGGAGCACCGAACAAGAAATCTCGTAAAACATGTCATGAATGTGGTATATCAAAACAGGAAAGCGCAAAAAGTTTAGCCAGAAAACGCCAGCAGAAAAATCAAAAATGATTCATCATTTGTAATATAAACGCTTTGTTAGGGTAATAAAAAAACACCTGACGAGGCGTTTTTTCTTTGTCGGGGCGACAGGATTCGAACCTGCGATCTTCGGACCCCCAGCCCGACGCTTTAAACCGGACTAAGCTACGCCCCGTTTATTTTGTTTTTCCCATGGCCTTAATACATTTAGCACAGGCCTTGACTCGTTTGCCGTTCGGCAAATAAACCCATTGTAAATTAGGGTATTTTCTTTTTTTAGTGGTTGGGTTATACTTACCACGAAGCTTTTTGCGGACAACGGCCACCATTGATTTTTTACCACAAATAGTGCATCGTCTAGACATAGTAGCCATATCTTAACAGGGTTTTTTACTTTTTACAAGAGATGTTATATTAAAATTAATGCTTATACAACTTCTTTTTAAAGATCCGTTATCATTTTTTATAATAGCTGTCGGCATTCTATTTGCTTTGGCTATCCATGAATTTTTTCATGCTTGGATGGCTTATTATTTAGGCGATTCTACGGCCAAAGATCAGGGGCGTTTAACTGTAAATCCACTAGCTCATTTAGATCCTTTGGGCACATTTCTTCTTTTTATTATCGGAATTGGCTGGGGCAAGCCAGTACCTTTTAATCCTTATAATTTAAGAAATCAAAAATGGGGACCATCTTTAGTAAGCTTGGCCGGCCCGGCCTCTAACCTTTTAATAGCTTTGATAGTTGGCCTTTCTCTGCGTTTTTTCGAACCAACTAATTTAGCTCTTGTTTTTTTCTTTAGTTTTTTTGTTTGGATTAATCTTATTCTCGGGGTATTTAATTTAATGCCTATTCCTCCTCTTGACGGTTCACATATTTTTTCTGCTTTATTTCCCTCTTTCGGAAATATCAAAGGTAATTTTTTCTTAATTATTGGTGTAGTTTTCTTTATGATTTATATTGGCATTCCTTTTATAATTAGACCCCTTTACATTTTAATAACAGGAGCGTCTTTGTCATTCTAAAAAAATACCATTCCCGAAATTACAAAAACCCTCTCCGCAGTACTACGGAGGGGGTTTTTGTTCTCAGGCAGAGAGAATGCCTACTTTCTTTCTTCCATTTTTAATTTGACTATACCCATTTTATCCTCCCGGAGAATTTTTATTTCCACCAAATCGCCTGGTTTACATTTATGGATAAGTTCCTGAAGGGGATTTTTTTCAGTAATTTTTGTCTTATTGAATTCTAAAATAATATCGCGTTCCATTAGACCGGCCTTGGCCGCTGGACTATTCGGAACAACGGCTGATTCGCCGCTGCCTGGTTCACGAATAATTAAAGCTCCATAATCAATTGGCAGGCGCAAATTAAGTCTTTCCCGGAAAGATTCTTGAAGCTCTTTATTAATTAAGATATAGCGGACACCTAAGAATGGTTGGATAATCCGGCCGTGTTTTTTAAGGTCTTGAAGGTCTTTTTTAGCGTTATTAATCGGAATAGCAAAACCAATATTTTGAGCGCCCATGACAATAGCTACATTAATGGCAATAACTTTACCATCCAAATCAACCAAGGGTCCGCCCGAATTTCCCGGATTAATTGCCGCATCAGTTTGAACCAGTCCGCGCAAAGAAGCTGCTTGACCAGAAATACCATCATGAGCAGTAATAGAACGACTTAAGCCAGAAATCACTCCGGTAGAAACAGTATTGCGAAAAGCGCCTAAGGCATTGCCAATGGCAACGACATCCTGGCCCAATTCTACTTTAGTAGAATCACCTAATTCTAAAACAGGAAATTTTTCCCCTTTAGTATTTTTAAGTTTGATAATAGCCACGTCATTAATTGAGTCGCGAGCTAAAATTTCTGCCTGGTATTCTTTTTCATCAGCCGTAACCACTGTGTAATCAACATTGGGCGAAACAATAACATGGCGATTGGTTAAAATGATGCCTTCTGACGAAACAAAAAAGCCGCTGCCGCCGCCAATTTTAACCCGCTGTTTTCCTTCCTGACGAAACTGAGGAATTGGTTGACCATAAGGACCAAAAAATTCATCAAAAGGCTGAACGTAGAATTTTCTGATTTTGGGTAGGTCCTTGCTTATGGTAATACTGACGACCGTTGGGCTTATTTTTTTAACTACTTGAACTACTGGTGATTTTTGAGCCATAATTATTTTTCCTTTATAATTTAAGAATAATTTGGGGGTGAGGATTCCAATAGGTTGGGAGCCTCACTCCTAAATTACTCTTCCATTATATTTCATTGACTATGTTTAGTCAATATTATAATATAGAAACGTTGTGGAAAACTGCCCTCGTAGCTTAACGGACAAAGCAGGGGCGTCCTAAGCCCTTGATGTGGGTTCAATTCCTGCCGAGGGCATCGGGAATAACCAAGGGCCCATGGCGCAGTTGGTTAGCGCGTTAGTATGGCATACTAAAGGTCGTGGGTTCGAATCCCACTGGGTCCACAAAATTAAATAATTTGCCGGGGTAACTCAACGGTAGAGTGCTTCTCTGAAAAAGAAGAGGTAGTGAGTTCAACTCTCACCCCCGGCACCAAATGCGGGTATCGTATAGTGGTTATTACGTCTGGTTGCCAATCAGACGACGAGGGTTCGATTCCCTCTACCCGCTCAAAATAGTCAAATAGTCAAAAAATGGCTTATTTAAGCCGTTTTTTGATACCTATTTTTTGGCTTATTTAAGCCATTTCCCAGCTTAGCGTCAAAGCTATCTCTTGACATCAATTTGTTGGTATGCTATAATATAGGAAATCCCAAAAGGGGATTTTTTAATTCACCTTAAAAATATATGTATACCAATCCTAAGATTTCCGCTTCTTTAGCTTTGGCTAGCTTGATTTATAACCTTATTTTTCCTCAATCTGCTTTGATTGGCATTGAGGAAAAAGAAATTGAATTGTCATTGATGCCGCTTGATGGATTAGTTACTCTTCAGGGACAAGCTTTAGTCCAATCAGCTAATCCAGACACCCCCGTGGTCGTTACTCAATACTGGGTGCCAGTGACTGCTTATTCCAGTACCCCAGACCAAACCGACTCAACGCCATTTATTACCGCTTCCGGAACTGGTGTTCGAGAAGGAGTAGTGGCTTGTAACTTTTTAAGGTTTGGGACTAAGGTCCGTTTTCCTCAACTCTACGGAGAAAAGATTTTCGTAGTTGAGGACCGCATGGCTGTCCGAAACAGCCATAAAATGGATATCTGGTTTGTCAGTCGTGACCAAGCCAAGCAATTCGGTATCAAAATAGCTAAGGTAGAGATTCTCGGAACATAAAAAGCCTTGCTTATCGCAGGGCTTTTTATGTTGGATTCTTTTTCTAAGCAATTAGATTTTGATTTAATTGCCAGCCTACTTTTGAAGGATAATTCTGTTTAATGTATTTTCTCCTTTTAATAGATTTCCACTTTTCAAAAACTTGATATTTTCGTGGCAAATACAAGGAGGGATTATTTTGATACATAAACTGACCTAATTTTTCACAGTCGTCAATGTAGTAGCAAGTAGAATACAAAGCGACTTTTCCTTGTATTTTTGGAATTACTTTGTGTATAGCTTTGGGGAGAATATTAATACTTTCACATAAACATTTATTGAACTCAGTTATAAAAAACAAGCTGGCGCTTACGAAACCGGCTTTTATTTGAAGTGTATCATTAACTTTGTAGATATAGACTGTTCCGTCTCCATCAAAAAATCCTCGGGCAAAATCTGAGAAATATTTTTTAGGAATATTGGGTAGTTGAAAAGAATAAGTTTTTCGAGGAATTATTCCTAAGTTTATTAAATCTTTACAGATCTCTCTATTAGTAGTTTGTAGATAATAATTATCTTTTCTTCCTGTGTAGCCACTACGCTTTGAGCCGATCTTTTTCGAAGGAAGTAAAATATTTTTAATATTTTCTAAGTGTCTCTTGTCTTTGTTTGTGATATTAAATAAATAGGAATCTTTTCTGTCTTTTCTTTTAGAGATACTGCCATCAGCAGCAATAAATCCTAAAATATAAGCCATTTCTGGATCCCAGGCTTTAAAGAAGTGAGAGTTGATAGCCTTGGTAAATACACTTCTCATATTAAAAGTATTGTAATTTATGGTGCCGGAGGCGGGATTCCAACCCGCACGGGCTTTCGCCCACATCATTTTAAGTGATGCATGTCTGGCAGTTCCATCACTCCGGCATTTAAGAGGCCACGACCGGATTTGCACCGGTGTACACGGTTTTGCAGACCGCTACCTAACTACTCGGTCACGTGGCCTTTATATTTTTACTTTATCACATTTTTCCTCAAATTCAACCCTTTTTCATTTTCTCCAAAATCTCTTCAATTCGTTGCGTTCTCACTTCAGTTTTGTCTATGACAAATCTGATTTTCGGCACTGTCTTCATAGTCAGTTTTTTATTGAGGATTTGCTGGAGATGATAAATATTTTTTTCTAAAATCCTTAAAACCTGTTCGTTTTTTTCTGTAGGCATAACGCTTATTTTAATTTTGGCTTGCCTTAAATCAGGTGATGTTTCCACCTCGGTTACGGTTACTAAAACATTAGTAAAATCAATTTCCCGTAAAAGTGATTGACTAATTTCTTGTTTAAGAAGTTGATTAACTCGTAGAATTCGTTGAGACATTTTTAAATCTCCCTTTTTTTCTTTTCTTCCTCGTAGATTTCTAAGACATCTCCTTTTTCAATGGCGGCTGTTCCTTTGAATAAAATACCGCATTCCTGATCTTTGGCTGCTTTGTCAATATCTTTTTTATTGCGTTGCAACTGGATTATTTTTCCTTGACCTATTTTTTTATCACTCCGGATAACGTCAATCAAAGCACCTTTTTGAACTTGTCCTTTAATCACTTTGCCGCCAATAATCTGGCGGTCTTTTTCATGATGGAATAAAACTAAAACCCTGAGTTGACCCAAGACATTCTTAATTATTTCCGGAGCTAAAAGTCGCTCCAATAATTCTCGCACTCCTTGAATCAATTCATAGATCACTTCAAAAAGCGAGATTTTTATTTTCTTCTGTTGAGCTAATTCTTGGATAGTTGAACTGGCCTTAACTCGAAAGCCAATTATTTTAGCATGAGCTGATTCAGCTAATTTAATATCCGATTCAGTAATCTCGCCAACCTCAGCTTTTAGAATTCTTAAAACCACTTCCTCAGACGGAATACTTTTAAGAGATTCTTTAACCGCTTCTAAGCAGCCGTGAAAATCAGCTTTGAGAATAATATTAAGAATTTTCTTATCTGCTTCAAAAACAAAAACCTCTTTTTCTTCTTTTCTCTTAGCTGTTTTTTTAGCTATTCTGACTTGAGCTTCTTCTAAATTATCAAATAAAAAGAATTTTTCACCAACTTGAGGAATTTGGTTGAGTCCAGTAATGATGACCGGTGTTGAAGGAGTTGCTTTTTTAATTGGTTGTCCTTGAAAATCTTCCATTGTTTTAATTCTGCCAAAAGCTGAATCAGTTCCCACAATATCTTTATTAATCAAAGTACCTTCTTTGACTAAGAGAGTAGCCGTAGTGCCGCGTTGGCTGTCATGACGACAATCAATGACTACCCCCGAAGCTGCTTGAGTTGACTGATTTTTTAATTCTTCCATTTCAGCCACTAAAATAATCATTTCCAAAAGCTCGTCAATTCCTTGACCGGTTTTAGCCGAGAGATTAACTGAGGGGACTTGGCCGTTTAAAGATTCAACGATAATGTCGTTTTTAGCTAATTCTCCTTTAACTTTTTCTGGCTGGGCTTCCTTTTTGTCGATTTTATTCAGAGCAACAATTAAGGGAATACCTGTTTTTTTGATGTGAGAAATGGCTTCTTTAGTTTGCGGCTTGATTCCTTCTTCGGCGGCGACGACTAAAACAGCAATGTCAGCTACTTTAGCACCGCGTGAGCGCATGGCTGAAAAAGCCTCATGGCCAGGTGTATCAATAAATGTAATTTTTTTATTCTGATGTTCTATTTGATAAGCGCCAATATGCTGAGTAATACCGCCTGCTTCTTTTTCCGCTACTTTTGTTTTGCGAATATAATCAAGAATACTGGTTTTACCATGGTCAACGTGACCTAAAATGACCACTACCGGTGGTCTTAATTGAAGATTTTTCTGCTTTTTTGCTTTTTTTATCATCTTTTTACTCCAGCTTTTTTCAAGGCCTCTAATTCTTCTTTGGTTAAAGGATATTTTGATTGACCGTCTTGAATGGGCTTGCTGTAAATTCTGGTTCCTTCTCTTGAATACAAACTGGAAATAACTAAACCATTGTTATGCCAGTCAAGCAGGGCAATGACAAAACTTTGGTCGCCGCCAGTTTCTTTAAAGGGATTAAAACGAATTACCTCGATTTTCTGAATACTTTGACTGGCCATTTTCTCTAGGGCCTTTGAAGATTTAATTAATTTTTTAATTTCAGTTTCCGATTTTTTTAATCGTTTAATTTCTTCAAAGAGAACGCCTTCTAAATCCGAGGCCTTTCTGCCAGTAAAAAATATTTTCAGCTTTTTCTTGATTTGCCAGAGATGAAGATGAAGAAAAAAATTCCAAATAACCAACAAAGCAATAGCTGTTAGAAAAATAAAAAAAATCGGCTGGTCAATTAAAATCGTTTCCATAGCGGAGAGGGTGGGATTCGAACCCACGGTCATCCGAAGACAACAACGGTTTTCGAAACCGTCCCTTTCGGCCACTCAGGCACCTCTCCTTAATGCCTAAATTACCATTTTTAGGTGTTTTGGTCAATAAAAAAAACGGCATCTGGTTTACTTTTACTAAATGCCGTTTGGTGAAAATTTCTAATATTGCTCCAATAGTTTTAGGACTCTAGCGTATCGGACGGATACACTAGTCGCTCCTTCAACTGCTTCACTTCCCCCTTTCTCAACGTAATGCCAGACCACCCAGATAAGGTCAGCTATCTGGCGCTCAAAAAGGCGCTGGTCAACTAGCTTTCTAAAATGCCCTTTCAATTTACGGCAGTGGTCGTCAGCTATTTGACGGAAATGAGGGGTTTGAATATATGACTCGACCATTAGTTCTTTGGCTCCGGTGGGAATTTCTCCGTCCTTTCCCGCTGAAGTCAGAAAACGGGCCAAGGTAAAACTTGGATCCCCGTAGCTTACTTTCTGCCAGTCAAGAAAGACAACTCTGCCTGATTTTTCTCGCCAATAAGTGTTTCCGCAATGAGCGCCGTCAAAGTTAAAAAGTGAACCCGTTTCTCTTAAAAGAGGTTCAAATCCTTCCAGAATCGGCTTTGCTCGGTTGACTATTTCTTCAAGCTTTGAAACCCACTCCAAGACATCTGATTCTTTATTCCAGCTGATAATTTCTTTGATTGTTTTCAAGCGTTCTTCCCAGGTCTTGAGGCTGGTCAGATAGGAATAGCGAGTAAACCCTTTTCGGAAAGGGAATCTGATTGGGTCAATATTTCGGGAGTTTAATAGAGCAATTGCCTCAGCCGTAGCTTTCAGATGTTCCTTGTTAAGCGGCTTCAAGTCATTGAAACAGATGACCCCAGAGACGAATTCTTGAATAAATAGAGGAAGTCTGAATCGTTCCGGGTCAACAAAATAGGGTATCGGTCCTAAGCCAATGAATTTCAGATGATGAAGAACAACGTACTCTTCAGGAATGGTCAGCCACTCGCCAGCCCGATGACTTTCCGGATTAACCATCCGGAGGCAATAGATTTTACCGGCTTTGCCTAACCGGTAATGGAGATGGTTGTGGACGCTAATTAAGTCAATCGATGCTCCTTTTAGACCCAGCGGATTAAATTCTTCAAGGTACTCTCTGATTTCTGCAATGGTTGGTTTTTTAGCCATTTTACCCTCCTTTTTATTTTATTTAGGGATAACATAGATTCATTGATATGTCAAATAAAATAGCCGCTTCAAGCGGCTATTTAGTGGGCGGTGGAGGATTCGAACCCCCGACCTTCTCGGTGTAAACGAGACGCGCTAACCAACTGCGCCAACCGCCCATGGTGCCCAGAGCGGGATTCGAACCCGCACGACCTTGCGGTCACATCCTCCTCAAGGATGCATGTCTTCCGAGTTCCATCACCTGGGCTTGTCTTACTTTATAATATTTTCTTTCAAGACAAGGAAGATTTTTAGAGTAGTATATTCCAGTAAGGATCTTTTCAGATTCTCTTTTCGCATATTTTAATTGATAGACAACTCTGTTTTTGTCTAATGACCCATTTATATTTATTAAATTCTTTATTCTAGATCTAAGCCATAAAATATGTTTTTCACTTGCTGAAAGAAATTTTGTATAAAACGTAAAGCTATTCTTCCAGCGTTTATCCCAATAAGAATAAAAACTTCCATCTCCATCAAAATGTCCTCTTAAAAAATCAAAGAAATATTTATCTGGGATTTTAAGTTTTCCAAGCGTTTTACTTTTATTAGGGAATAATCCTATTTCTAAAAGATATCGATAAAGTTTAGTATTGCTAAATTGAACATGATAATATTTTTTTTCGGTAAAACTACTTTTTCTTGAGCCAATTTTGCAATCTAAGTCAAGGCAATTTTTAAAAGTTTGAACAAGGCATTTATCTTTAGAAACAAAGATAATATGTCTGTCATCTTTAGATAAGCATCCATCAGTAGTTATTAACCCTATAGCGTAAGCAAATTCAGGAGTCCATTTTATAATATAGTTTTTATTTTTCTGGTTTCCCCTCATTAATTTTTTATTTTTTTGGCTTTTCCACAATTTCCTTGAGTCGGGCGGCTTTAGCTGATTTATGACGGATATAGTAAAGTTTAGCTCGCCGGACTTTGCTTTTTTTAACTACTTCTATTTTTTCAATGACTGGTGAATGAATAGGGAAGATTCTTTCTACGCCAAATCCCTGACTAATTTTCCTGACTGTAATCATTGAATTAATCCCTCGGCCGTGTTTTTTAGCGATAACTAAACCTTCAAAGATTTGGATTCTTTCTTTGTCGCCTTCTTTGATTTTTTGATGGACCCGGACTGTATAACCCGGTCTAATTTCCGGCAAATCCTTTAATTGTTTTTTATTAAATAAATCAAGTTTGTTCATAGTAGATTAGTAGATTAGGGACAATCCCTTAGACACAGTCCTTGAATCAAGGATTGTATCTAAGGGATTGTCCCTATAACTTCTTTCAAGTCTCTAGGTAGTTCTGATTTAAACTCCATCATCTTACCATCAGGCAATTGAAACTTCAAGTAAGCGGCGTGGAGAAACTGCCTGTTTAAATTTTCCGGCCAGGGCTGCCTTTTAAATTTATACTGCTTATCGCCGGCAATTGGATGACCAATGGAAGCCAAATGAACTCTGATTTGATGGGTCCGGCCGGTCTTAGGTCTGACTTCTAATAGGGTATAGTCCTTTCCGCCAAGGGCGGATCCGTCTCTGGCGGAAAAGCTTTTCAAAACCCTATATTCAGTCCAGGCCTTTTTGGCTTTATCATCCAATAAAGCGCTTCTTTTGCGATGGTCTTTTCTAGATAAACTAATTGCTTTGGTGATAATGCCTTTTTTGTCTTTGACCTGGCCAATAACTAAAGCTAAGTATTTTTTAATAACATGCCGCTCTTGAAATTGCTTTTTCAAAAAATCAAATGCCGCATTATTTTTCGCCACGACCATCAAACCAGAAGTATCTTTATCCAACCGATGAACAATGCCTGGCCGCAAAACATCATCGCCAACATTTTTAATTTCCGGGCAGCAGACGATTAACCCATTAACCAAAGTGTCATCTTGTTCTGGCTTAATCGGATGAACTACCAAATCAGCCGGTTTATCAAGCACGAGAACATCTTCATTTTCATAAATAATCTTTAACTTAATAGATGGATTTGCCTTAAGCAACATGTGGACCAGGTGGGAATCGGACCCACGACCTTCTCTGTGCAAAAGAGATATTCTACCACTGAACTACTGGCCCCATAAACATAAAATACCAGAAAATAGGCAAAAAAGCAAGATAAAAACTCGCCGAAGCGAGTATTTTAGTGGGCGGTAGAGGATTCGAACCTCTGACCTCGTCGATGTCAACGACGCGCGCTAACCAACTGCGCCAACCGCCCTGGGTGGGCGTGGATGGATTCGAACCATCGGCCCCGACTTTATAAGAGTCGTGCTCTAACCACTGAGCTACACGCCCGAAGAATGCCTTTATTTTATCCAATTTTAATCATTTGGTCAATCTTTTTATTAAAAAAAAATAGGATGACTTGATAAACCATCCTATTTATATAAATCGTCTCTTTTTGTCCACCGATTAATGGAATTAATTAGCCATTGAAGAAGTTTTCCGTAGGCGGAAAGCAGGTTAAGGAGATAGGGAGTAAGTAAAATAGCGACAAGTGATATTATAACTAAATGATCCATTTTATTCTACCTCCAACTGCTCCGACTGCAGCAATGATTCCTCTTTTTTTTCCGAGCGCCGTATTTTTATAAACAGATAGAACATAGATATAGCAATAGCCACAATTACAATAAAATCTGCCCGGGTCATATTAAGGATATTCATAACACCCCCTTCTTTAATTTTTGTTAAGGTCCTGATTAAACTTTTCTTTTCATCAGGCTGGCGAATTCTTTTCTTTCAATGGTTTCCTTTTTAATTAGCACTTTGGCAATTTGGTCTAATTTCTTCCTTTTTTCAGAGAGGATTTTTTTGGCTGTTCGAAAAGCATTATCAATAAACTTGGCTACCTCTTTATCAATTTGAGCGGCTACTTCATCAGAATAATCTTTTTCCGTAGCGATTTCCCGGCCTAAGAAAACTAACTCTTCTCTGCCGCCAAAGGTCATTGGTCCTAATTTTTCACTCATGCCGTATTTGGTTACCAGCTTGCGGGCTAATTCTGTGGCTTTTAGTAAATCACTGGAAGCGCCAGTAGTCAATTCTTTAAAGACCAGTTCTTCAGCCGCATAACCGCCCATTAAAACAGCTAATTCATCCACGAATTCCGAACGGCTATGCAAGTGTCTATCTTCAATGGGTAGTTTTAAGGTATAACCAGCCGCTTGACCGCGAGCAATAATGGAAACCTTTTGAATCGGGTCAGTATGAGTCAATGAAGCAGTAACTAAAGCATGGCCTGATTCGTGATAAGCGGCAATTTCTTTTTCTTTTTTAGAAAGGATATGGCTTTTCCTCTCTGGTCCTAAAAGAACTTTTTCAATACATTCACGCAGTTCATCCTGACCGGTTTTTTTCTTATTCCGACGAGCTGCCAAGATAGCTGCTTCATTAACGATATTAGCTAAATCAGCTCCGGAAAATCCAGGCGTTCTTTCCGCAATTTCCCGCAGATTAACATTTTCCTCCAATGGTTTATTTCGAGCATGAATTTTAAGAATTTCTTCGCGGTCTTTCAAGTCAGGTAAATCCAAGATAACCCTTCTGTCAAAACGACCTGGTCGGAGTAGGGCTGGGTCCAAGACGTCGGGGCGATTGGTGGCAGAAATTAAGATAATTCCAGTATTGGGATCAAAGCCATCCATTTCCACTAAAATTTGATTTAGGGTTTGTTCTCTTTCATCGTGTCCGCCGCCCAAGCCAGCCCCGCGCTGCCGGCCAATGGCATCAAGCTCGTCCAAAAAAATTAAAGCTGGGGCGTGCTTCTTAGCAGTACTGAAAAGATCCCGAACTCGACTTGATCCGACACCCACAAACATTTCGATAAATTCTGAACCAGAGACACTAAAGAAAGGGACGCCAGCCTCGGTGGCGATGGCCTTTGCTAAAAGTGTCTTCCCGGTTCCCGGTGCCCCAACTAACAAAACTCCTCTGGGAATCTTAGCGCCCAAATTAACGAATTTTTTAGGATTTTTTAAAAATTCAACTATTTCTTGTAATTCTTCTTTGGCTTCTTTGAGCCCAGCCACGTCCCTGAAAGTAACTCTATCTTTTTTATTATTGGGACCAATCAAGCGGGCTCGGGAACGACCAAAGGTAAAGGCCTGCATTTGGCCGCGCTGGGCGCCGCGTAACATAAACCAGAAGAAAAAGCCGATAATCAATAAAGGCAGGAGAAAAGGCAAAATAGCTCCTAGCCAGAAGGCAAGACCGCTTTCACCTTTTATTTCCAAATTGACTAATTTAAGTTTTGCTGAATCAAGACCATAATTTTTCAAAGATTCAGTTAAGGAGGCCTCTTTTTCTTTAGTGGCTTTTTCTTTAACGCCGTCTTTTAATTCAATTTCTAACTGGTCACCTTTAATGACAATGGTTGAAATCTGTTCTTGATTAATCTGTTCAACTAACTGACTTAAAGAAATCTCGGCTGGCTTTTCCGTTGGGTTGTTTAATAGAGTAAAAAAACCGGCGATAGTTAATAGAGCCAGAAAAGCAATCAATAAATTTTTGAGTAGATACTTCATGACTGTTTTATCAAAAAAACCTACGCCTTCGGCTCGGATTTTTGAACCAAATCCTTAGCTTTTTCCGAAACGATTAATTTATCTGTTTTTTGGTCTAGATCAATAATCTTAACCTTCATTTCCTGACCGACAAATTTATTAAGATGGTCAAGAATTTTATCTTTGTTGCCGCCCTCCACCTGGGGATAATTTTCCTTGGATAATTGAGAGACCGGTAGAAAACCAATTAAGCTGCCTGTTTTAATAATCAATCCACCACGATTAGCTTCGGTTACTTTGACGGTGACTGTTTGACTGTTTTGTTTTTTTTCTCTCAAAGTCAACCAGGCCTTTTCTAAACCAGCTTCTCTGAGAGAAAGTTCAATATAGCCATCTTCGTTTTCCGGGTCTAAAACTAAGGCAGAGACATTTTGGCCTACCGCTAATTCTTTGAGCATATCTTTATCTTCTCGTAATTCACCACCATAAACAATGCCCATGCCTAAGGGGCCAAGGTCGAGAATAAGGGCGTTTTTACTTATTTTAATAATCTGTCCCTTAACTAAATCTCCAGATTGGGGCAAATGAGGCGCTTGCCTATCTTTAATTAATAATTCTTTCATCAATTCCGATTCTTCTTTGGTCATATTAACTTAAAGTATAACTTAAAATTATTAGCTTGGCAAGAGGGAAAAGATGTGATAAAATAAAATTAGAATTCCTAAATCCTAATTTCTATCAATCCAAGGAAAATCCTTGGTAAGATTTAGAAATTAGAAATTTTTTTACATGACTATTTCTTGGTATGGCCACTCTTGTTTTAAAATTACTAATCAAGGTGGTCGTCTAACTATTATTACTGACCCTTTTGATAAAAGTATTGGCCTGATTCCGCCACGCGGTAGCGCTGATATTGTCACTGTCTCTCATGACCATTATGACCATAATAATGTTAAGGCAATCAGCGGCAGCCCTTTTATTATTAATAATCCAGGAGAATATGAAATTAAAGGAATTAGGATTGTTGGCTGTTCCAGTTTCCATGACAAAAAACAGGGTCAGGAAAGAGGCCTCAATACTATTTATTTGATAGAAATGGATAAAATCAGAATTTGCCATCTGGGTGATTTTGGTCAGGAGCGGTTAACTGATAAGCAATTAGAAGCAATTGGCCAGGTAGATATTCTAATTATTCCTATTGGCGGTACTTTTACTCTTAATGCCCAAGAAGCAATAAAAGTAGCTGAGCAGCTTGAGCCGCATTTGATTATTCCAATGCACTATAAGTTGGCCGGCCTAAAGATAGATTTAGCTGGTTTAGCTGAATTTTTAAAAGAGATGGGATTAAATAAAAAGCCCGCCGTTGATAAGTTAACTATCAAAAAGAAAGATTTGATTGGCCAAGATATGGAAGTAGTGGTGATGAAGCAATAGTTGTCATTCTAATTCAGTAGACGAATAATCTAATCAAGATAGATCCTTCACTCGCTGGTTCAGGATGACAGTGATTAATGTCTTTAATTGATTTCATCCAAAAAATTCAAAAAAAGCCGCGTTATCTCCGCCTGCAAATTCTCTGGTTGGCTGTTTTTATATCCATGATTTCTATTGTTTCTCTTTGGGTGGTTTCTTTAAAAAGTTCTTTGCCCGAGACGACTAAAGAAGTAAAGAAACCATTGGAAGAGTTAAGAAAAGAAGTGCCCTCTTTAAAAGAGGCCTTTAAAGCCAGTATCGGCGCATTTTTTGAAAAGGATTTAGAAGAAGAACTTGAAAAGCTGGAGAGCCAGGAAGAAAATATTGAACAGGCGCCAGAAGAACCAAGAGAAATCAAGCCAGCTAAATTACCTCTAAGTCAATAATGAAAAAAACAAATAAAAAAAATCCGTCAGCTGGCGGAGAAATAGGCTACATCAAAAAAAGAGAAATAACCGAGGAGATGAAAGAGTCCTACTTGGACTATGCCATGAGTGTGATTGTGGCCCGGGCTCTGCCTGATGTTCGCGACGGACTTAAACCAGTCCATCGCCGTATTTTGTATGCCATGCATGGCTTGGGATTAAATAGTTCGGCTAAGTATCGGAAATCAGCTACGGTTATTGGCGAGGTGCTCGGGAAATATCATCCTCATGGTGATGCAGCGGTTTATGATTCTTTAGTCAGAATGGCTCAGGATTTTTCTCTGCGTTATCCCTTAATTAATGGTCAAGGAAATTTTGGTTCAATGGATGGGGATAATGCAGCTGCTTTTAGATACACGGAAGCAAAAATGACCAAAGTGGCCGAAGAGATGTTATCGGATATTGATAAAGAAACGGTTGACTGGGTTGATAATTATGATGGGACGCGGCAGGAACCAGTGGTTCTGCCAGCCAAACTGCCTCAATTATTATTGAATGGAGTCATGGGCATTGCTGTGGGTATGGCCACTAATATCCCTCCTCATAATTTAGGGGAAATAGTTGATGGGGTTATTCTTTTAATTGAGCGCCCTCAAGCAACAGTTAAAGATCTTTTTCAATTTATTAAAGGGCCTGATTTTCCGACCGGTGGAGAAATTTATGACCGTCAAGGAATGATTCAGACCTATAGTACGGGACGAGGGCCGATTGTCATGCGGGCTAAGACCGAGATTATTGAGGCAGGAACAGGTAAATTCCAGATTTTAATTACGGAAATGACTTACGGAGTTAATAAAGCGAATTTAATTATTAAGATTGCTGATTTAGTCAAGGACAAAAGAATTCAAGGAATTAAAGATATTCGCGATGAATCAGATAAAGATGGCGTCAGGGTAGTTATTGAACTTAAAGGTGATGCTCAGCCGCAAAAAATTCTTAATCGGTTATATAAGCTTACTGATTTGCAAAAGGCCTTTCATTTAAATATGCTTGCTTTGGTCAATGGTTTGCAGCCGCAGATTTTATCTCTCAAGGGTCTTTTAGAAGAATATATTAAACATCGTCAGCAGGTGGTTACCCGGCGAGCCAGTTTTGAACTAAAACAAGCCAGGGAAAGGGCTCATATTTTGACGGGCTTGAGCAAGGCCTTAGACCATATTGATGCAGTGATTAATACGATTAAAAAATCAGCCACTCGAGAAATAGCTCATCAGAATTTAATGAAAAAGTTTAAATTAACTGATCGGCAGACCACAGCCATTCTCGAAATGAGATTACAGACCTTGGCTGGTTTGGAGCAAAAGAAAATTAAAGACGAATTAAAGGAAAAAAAGAAATTAATTGCTGAGTTAGAGACCTTACTTAAGAATCCCAAGAAGATTTTAAATGTGGTTAAAAAAGAACTTAAGGAAATAAAAGAAAAATATGCTGATAGTCGCCGAACCAAAGTTTATCGTCAGCCAGTTGGTCAGTTAAGCGATGAAGAATTAGTTCCTCAAGAAGAGTGCGTCATTATTCTGACTCAGGGGGGTTATATCAAAAGAGTTAATCCTCAATCCTATCGGGCTCAAAAAAGAGGCGGCAAGGGGATTATTGGTATCATTCCTCGGGAAGAAGATGCGGTTGGTCATTTCTTATCTGCCTCCACTCATGATAATGTTTTGTTCTTTACTGACCAAGGTCGGGTTTTTCAATCTAAGGCCTATGAGATTCCGGAAACGCATAGAACCGCTCGCGGCCAGGCTATTGTAAATATCTTACAATTATCTTCTCAGGAACGAGTTACGGCGGTGGTTACCGTTAAATCAAATAAAGGGAAACAAGAATCCAAATATTTGTTGATGGCCACGGAAAGTGGTATAATCAAAAGAACTAAAATAGAAGAATTTAGCCATGTTCGGCGAAGCGGCTTAATGGCCATTAATCTAAAAAAGGGAGATAAATTAAAATGGGCTAAACTCACGATTGGTCAAGACCAAGTTATGTTAGTTACTGTCCAGGGACAGAGTATTCGATTTAAAGAAAGTGATATTAGATCAATGGGTCGCAGTGCGGCCGGGGTCAAGGGAATTAGATTAAGAAAAGACGACCGATTGGTCGGTATGGAAATAATAACAAAAAGCCAAGAGCCGCCAACAGTGAATAATAAATTGTTGGTCGTTACGGAAAATGGTTTTGGCAAAAGGACTGATTTGAAGTATTATAAATTACAAAAAAGAGGCGGCCTGGGTATTAAAACATCTAAGATAACTAATAAGACAGGCAATATTGTGGTTAGCCGAATTTTAAGAGAAGAACAAGAGGATTTGATTGCTATTTCTCAAAAGGGACAGGTGATTAAAACTAAACTTAAAGATATTTCTTCTTTGGGTCGGGCTACCCAAGGAGTTAAGGTAATGAGGATGGGCAAGGGAGACAAAGTGGCTTCTATAGCCTGCATTTGACAAAATTTCTAATATCTAAATCATGCCAAGGACAGTCCTTGGATTGAAATTTTATGTCCGAGGGTACAGGCGGTTTTTCTCAACCAGAAGCAATTTTAAAACAATTAACTCTTCGTGATAATATACGAGTAGCTGATTTTGGCTGTGGTCATGGCTATTTTAGTCTTCCTTTGGCCAGCTTAGTTAATCAAGGCAAGGTTTATGCCTTAGATGTAATGGAAGAGGCCTTGCAAGCAGTCAATAGTCAAGCTCAATTAGAAGGAGTAACTAATATCGAGACGATTCATGGCAATTTGGAAATTTCAGCTGGTTCAAAATTAACCGAAGATTCAATTGATTTAGTTCTTTTAGCTAACATTTTATTTCAATCACAAAAAAAATTAGCCATTTTAAAAGAAGCCAAGAGGGTTTTGAAAAAAGGCGGACAATTAGTTTTGATCGAATGGATTACTGGTTCTTCTTTAGCTCCTAAACAAGGCTGGTTTATTTCAAAAGAAGAAGCCCAGAAATTAATTGAAGCTGAAGGGCTAACTTTATCTCAAGAACTGACCATGGACAATCAGCACTATGGAATGGTTTTTAGAAAATAAATTTTCAAATAACTGTGTCTAAAATCAAAACAACTACCCTTTATACTTTAATTGTCCCGATTATTTTTTTGGGTTTAACCGCTGCTTTGCCTGGATGTAAAGAACCTATATCTAAAGAAGTAGAATTAGAATTCTGGGGAGTTTTTGATGATTCTGATATTTATAAACCGCTGATTGAGGATTTTAATGCGTCCTTTCCTAAAATTAAAATCAATTATTACAAAAAAACTTATCAGACCTACGAAAAAGATTTATTGGAAGCTATGGCTGGCGGTCGGGGTCCAGATATTTTTATGCTTCATCATACCTGGCTGACTCGTTATGAAGATAAAATTTGGGCCGCTCCTTCAGAATTAATTACTCTCAAAGAACTGGCTGATAATTTTGTTGATGTGGTTTATACTGATTTTGTTTCAGATGGCTATATCACGGCTCTTCCTTTAAGCATTGATACCTTAGCTCTTTATTATAATAAGGATATTTTTAATACGGCTGGTCTTCCTCAGCCGCCGACAACTTGGGAAGAATTTTTGACATATGAAAAAACATTCGGACCAAATGGACATAC
>CAYOWE010000004.1:0-8470 GCA_964407595.1 uncultured Candidatus Saccharibacteria bacterium
TCGCGTGTAGAAATTTAGTGGTGCCTAAAATAAATTTAATAGGAGGCGGTTATGGTTATGGGAATCACCGAATGGATAAAAGCATGTTGGAAGGAATTCATGAAAAAAATGTCTGTTTTCTCTTACGAGAAAAACGGAATAGACAACCTAAAAAGACACATTGATTGTCTAGATCTTTTCCTTGTGGAAAAGATTCAAGAGGGGCAGATGTGCGAAGAACAACTTGATAAAATAAAACGAGCTATACGGATCCGTCGAATCAGAAGTATTTTTGGATTCTTCAGCTTTTTCCGTTTTTCTGCCCGTTAAAAGAGGGAAATAAATTACTTATCAGGCGAGCTTGCCAGCTCGCCTGTTTTTATTGTAGGATTGTTTTAGATATCTAAATGATTTTTTCAAGTCAAGAAAAATTAGTTTTTAGAAAGGGCTATCAGATGATAGCTGGTATTGACGAAGCAGGTCGGGGTTGTTTAGCTGGGCCGGTGGCCGCGGCAGTTATGGTAATTTCTCCGGGGTTGCTTCGTCGCCCGCCAAAATTTTTTCAAAATTTTAGCGGACTCCTCGCAAAGACAGGTATTAGAGATTCTAAATTGCTTTCTACTAAACAACGAGAAGAAATCTTTGAAATAATTAAGCAAGAACCGGCTTTGAAATGGAAAGTTAGCTTTGTCTGGCCTAGGGTAATTGATCGAATTAATATTTGGCAGGCGACTCTTTTAACTTGGCAACGTTGTCTCAAAAAATTAAACCCCCGGCCGGACTTTTTATTTTTAGACGGTCAAATGGAAATACCCCGTTTAAAAATAGCCCAGCGAGCCATTATTAAAGGCGATCAGAAAATTGTCCTCTTGTCTCTGGCTTCAATTGTGGCTAAAGTTAGTCGGGATAGGTTAATGGAACGGCTGGGGCAAAAATATCCTCAATATGAGCTAGCTCAACATAAGGGCTATGGGACAAAATTACATTTTGAAAAATTAGCCAAGTTTGGTCCATCGGAAATTCATCGCCGCAGTTTCCGGCCGGTCTTTGAGAATTTACCTTTTAAAGACAGAGTATATTATATCGTCAGCCAGATTCCCCGCGGTCAGGTAATGACTTATCAGGAAGTAGCTCAAAAAATCGGCCAGCCACGGGCTTATCGAGCGGTCGGTAACGCCCTGAATAAAAACCCAGCTCCTTTTTCTTTGAAGAAAAAGCTGGGCAGAATTCCTTGCCATCGGGTTATCCGATCGGATGGCCGGATCGGCGGCTTTGGCCGCGGCAGTCAATTAAAAGAAAGATTACTTAAAAAAGAAAAAGCAATATGATTTTAATTAAAAATATCACTATTATTACGCAAAATCCCAAGCGGCAAAACATCAATAAAGGCGCTTTAGTTATTGAAAAAGACAAGATTAGAGCCGTTGGACAAGGCCAGAAAATAGAAAAAGAGTATAGAAGGCGGGCTAAAAAAGTAATTAATGGCCAAGGCAAAGTTGTTCTGCCTGGTCTAATTAATACTCATGGTCATTTGGCCATGACTCTTTTGCGCGGTTATGCCGATGATTTGCCCTTGGAAAATTGGTGGTTTAAATATGTCTATCCAATAGAATCAAAATTCACCGCTAAACATGTTTACTGGGGCTCCTTGTTGGCTATGCTGGAGATGATAAAATCAGGGACAACCTCTTTTACCGATTTTTATTATTACCAAGACCAAGTGGCTAAAGCGGCTCATCAGATAGGCATGCGGGGCGTCTTAGGATGCGGTGTTCTGGATGTGCCTACTTTTTATTTCAAAACTCCTGCTCAGGCATTAAAAAAGGCCTCTTTAATAATTAAAAAATATTCTGATAACGATTTAGTCAAAGTTTCTTTAGCGCCTCATATGTTTCAGACGACTTCTTTAAAAACCTATCAAGAATGTAAAAAATTAGCCGAAGAAAATGATTTGCTTTTAACAACTCATTTGGCTGAAACCGAACAAGAAGTTAATTATTGTTTAAAGAAATATAAACAGCGGCCAATAGAAGTTTTAGCTAAAGCGGGTATTTTAGATCAAAAAACCCTTTTGGCTCATGGTTGCTGGTTGACTAAAAAAGAGATAAAAATTTTAGCTCAATCTGGCGCTTCCGTAGCTCATTGTCCTATTTCTAACATGAAGTTAGCTTCCGGAGTGATGCCTTTTGTTAAAATGCTTGGGGCAGGGGTTAATGTCAGTTTAGGTACTGACAGCGCCTGCTCTAATAATAATTTAGATATGTTTGGAGAAATGAAAACAGCTGCTTTATTGCATAAGGTTTATCAATTAAATCCGACGGTGGCTGAGGCGCAAACAGTTTTAGATATAGCCACTATTAACGGAGCTAAGGCCTTGGGTTTAGACAAAGAAATTGGTTCTTTAGAAAAAGGTAAAAAAGCCGATTTGATTATTCTTGATTTTAATCAGCCACATCTACTGCCTCATCATAATTTTGTTTCTCATTTAGTTTATACGGCTAAAGGCAGTGATGTGGAAACAGTCATTATTGACGGAAAAATTGTTATGGAAGGAAGAAAAATTAAGCGACTTAAAGAGAATAAATTTTTAAATAGAATTGAAAAATTTGCCCTATAACAAAAAGAGTGATATACTAAAATATATGACAAATAAAAAAACAATTATTTTTGGAATAATCGCTTTAGCTGTTTTGGCTGGTTTGGTCTGGTATGGCAGCCAGCGGGATTCAACAATAGGAGACCAAGCGGCTGCCCTTTTAAGAGGGAGTCTCTTTTCGGAAGAAAAATCCTCTCAATTAATTGAGGAAGAGTTTGTTTCGGGTAATCCCGAAGCTCCGGTGACTATTATTGAATATTCCAGTCATTTTTGCAGTCATTGCACTGCTTTTCATTTAGAAACCCTACCCTTGATTACTGATAAATACATTAAGACCGGCCAAGTTAAATTTATTTCGCGGCGTCTCTCTCCTTCAGAATTAGGTCAAGCCGTTCTTTGCGCTCAAGAGCAAGGTAAATTTCAGCAAGCTGATGAATATCTTTTTGAGTATAACCAAGAACTTATTGAACAAACCCAAAAAGCTGTTTCAGAAGATGATTTGATGATGATGGTGGCTGATTGGTTAAAAACAATGGCCGGTAATTTAGATTTAGACCAAGAGAGTTTTAATCAATGTTTGGATTCAAAGAGATATCAAGAAAGAGTCATTCTTTGGTTCGAGCAAGCTGAGGAGGCCGAGGTGACCGGCACACCAACTTTCTTTATTAATGACCAGATGGTTGTTGGCAACCAGCCTTATCAAATATTTGAGGAAACAATTGAGCAAGAGTTGGCTCAATAGCTCTTTGTTTTTTAACAGATAAGATAAAGGGGGAGTAATGAGATCAAAATCGAGAGCAATGGCTAGGCATGGTCCGCAACGCGCTTTATCCTTTATCGGAAGTACCCAGAAAAAACATATTTTTCCTAAAGGAATAGGCGGAGGTAAGGAGGGGAATATCAGAGGGGAAATGAAGGAACGATTGGTTTTTGAAGCGCTTACTGTCCTAAGAGATAGTAAGCGAATTATTGATTTTCTTCAGGAAGATGGAGACGGAAAAGATTTCTTGATTTGGCTTAGAAAAAGTCAGCAAAAGCGGAGACGTAAGAGTGTAGAGATAAAAAGTTCTCAAAGAGGGATAGGAAAATATAATAGAAGGGCAAAAGATATGGCTGAAAGAGGAAGAGAATTCGTATCTGCAGATTTAGTTACAGTTGTCGGAGATGACGATACTGTTATTACCTTGATGAATCGAATAGCCATAGAACTTGGGATATCCTGACCATTAATTAGTTAGAGAATCAAACTAATTAGTGGTCAGGATTTTTTCTTTTCTGGGTTTTGTGGTATCATATAAATATATGGAAAAAACAGATATTTTAATCATTGGCGGCGGGCCGGCCGGAGCGGTGGCCGCCGTAACCGCCAGAAAAAATTATCCCTCAAAACAAATTACCTTGATTAGAAAAGAAGAAAAAGGAATTATCCCTTGCGGCATTCCTTATATTTTCCATAGATTAAATTCAGTAGACGAAAACATAATGCCTGATCAGCCTTTATTGGATAATAAAATTGACTTAATTATTGGAGAAGCGACAAAAATTGAATCCGAGAAAAAAATAGTTATTCTCAAAAATAAGGATAGCTACAATTATGATAAATTAATTTTAGCTCTGGGTTCCGACTCTCATTTAATTCCAATTCCTGGCGCAGAAAAACAAGGGGTCTGGCAGATAAAGAAAGATTATCAGTATTTAAAAAAGCTCCGAGAGGCAATGCTTAAGGCAAAAAATATAGTTATTATTGGCGGTGGCTTTATCGGCGTTGAATTAGCTGAAGAGTTAAGTAGTCTTAAGGGTTTAGATATTAGTATTGTTGAATCGTTGGAATGTTGCCTTTTGACTAATTTTGACAAGGAATTCGCTCTGGCGGCTGAAGAAAAATTAAAAAAGAAAGGGGTAAAAACATACACTGGGGTAAAAGTAGAAAAGATTGGCGGCGATGCTCAAGTAGAGTATCTGCAATTAGCCAATAGAGAAAAAATAGCCGCTGATGCGGTAATTCTATCAATTGGCGCCAGGCCAAATATTAATTTAGCTAAAGAGGCCGGTATTAAAATAGAAGAAAAAGGAGCAATTTGGGTTGATGAATATTTAAGGACAAATATCCCCGATATTTTTGCTATTGGTGATTGCGCCCAAACTAGAGATTTTATTACCAGCAAGAACGTTCCGGTGATGCTGGCTTCGGTGGCTGCCAGCGAAGCGAGAATCGCCGCTAATAATTTATATCAACTAAAACTTATCAGGGAAAATAAAGGAACTCTTGGTGTCTTTTCTACTTGTGTTGACGGTTTGGTTTTGGGGGTGGCCGGTTTAATTGAAAGAAAAGCTAAAGAGGAAAAATTTGAATATATAGTTGGAGAGGCCCAGGCGCCTAATCATCATCCAGGCAAGTTGCCGGGGACCGAACAAATTAAGGTAAAATTAATTTTTGCCAAGTCCTCTGAAGGATTACTTTTAGGAACAGAAGTGATGGGGCCGGAAAGTGTTGGCGAGATGTTGAATATAATGGCTATGGCCATTCAGCAACAAGCTACTCTTTACGATTTTAACACTTGGCAAATAGCTACTCATCCTCTTTTGACTCCGGCCCCGACTGTTTATCCTTTTATTGCGGCTGCCCAAAACGCTATGTTTAAATTAAAAAATAGGTATTAGCTTAGAAATCCTTTATGATTTACGACCTTATTATTATTGGCGGGGGGCCGGCCGCCATCAGCGCTGGTATTTATGCGGCTCGGAAAAAAATAAAGACTCTTTTGATTACTGAAAACTGGAGTAATCAGATAAGCGAAGCTGGTCAAGTGGAGAACTATTTAGGTTTTGAGTCAATTTTGGGCGTGGAATTAGTCCAAAAATTTATTAGTCATTTGAAAAAATTTGATTTAGAAATCAAAGAGAAACAGGAAATTCAAGAGATTAAAAAGTTAACTGATGGGGGATTTGAAATTTTAGACAGTCATCATAATAAAGAACAAGCCTGGGCGCTGATTATCGCCAGTGGCAAAGGCCCAAGGAAATTAAATGTGCCTGGTGAGGAAAAGTTTATTGGCAAGGGAATTAGTTTTTGCGCTACTTGCGATGCTCCTCTTTTTAAAAATAAGGAAGTAGCCGTGGTTGGCGGGGGAAATGCCGCGGCCATAGCCGCCTTAGAAACAGCTAAATATGCCTCAAAGATATATCTTTTAAGCTTATATCCCAAATTACTGGCCGATAAACTTGAGCAAGAAAAGATTAAATCTGCTTCTAATATTGAGATTTTGTTTAATATTCGGGTCAAGGAAATTCAAGGAGATAAATTTGTCACTGGTTTAATTTATCAAGATAAAATTTCTCAAGAGGAAAAAAAATTATCTGTTGAAGGTGTTTATATAGAAATTGGTTCAGCGCCTAGTTCTAATTTTATTAAAAATGTGGTAAAATTAAATAAGCAAGGTGAGATTGAGATTGATTTGCGCAATCAGACCTCCCAGCCGGGAATTTTTGCGGCTGGTGATGTGACTGATGTTTCCCATAAGCAGATTGTTATTGCCGCCGGCGAAGGCGCTAAGGCCGCCTTAAATGCTTATGATTATTTAAATAAATTAAAAAGGTGAAAATTATGGAAGAGACCAAAAAATCCCAACCCTATATCCGTGTATTTTCCGGTCCGAGCTGTCCTTATTGTTATACTCTCAAGGCATTTTTAGATGAGCAGGGTTTTGATTATGAAGATATTAATGTAGCGGAGGATGAAAGAGCGGCCAAGGAAATGATAGATAAATCTGGTCAGATGGGGGTGCCTGTCGTAGAAATAGACGGCCAGATTATTGTTGGTTTTGATAAGGAAAAAATTAGCCAATTGCTTAAAATCAGCGAATAATAAATATGATAATCTTGTTGAAGTTTTTAATTAAATTAAGACAAGGATAAATTATTATGAACATTAAAGTTGCCATTAATGGTTTTGGTCGGATCGGTCGGCCTACTTTCCGAAGAATTTTGGAAAATCATCCTGATATAGAAGTTAAGGCGATTAATGATTTGACTGCTCCCAAGACCCTGGCTCATCTTTTAAAGTATGATTCGGTTTATGGAGTTTATAATAAATCAATTGGGCATAAGCAAGAGGCGATCGTTGTTGATAATAAAGAATTTAAGATTTTAAGTGAAAAGGATCCAGCCAAGCTTCCCTGGAAAGATTTAGGCGTAGATATTGTTTTAGAATGTACCGGTCTTTTTACTGATTTAGAAGGAGCTAAAAAACATCTTCAGGCTGGGGCTAAAAAAGTAATTATTTCCGCTCCCTGTAAAAGTGAAGGCGTCGCCCATTTTGTTTTAGGAGTTAATCAGGAGAAATACGAGCCCAAGAAAGATGACATTGTTTCCATGGGTTCTTGTACGACTAATTGTTTAGCGCCAATAGCTAAAGTGCTTCATGATAATTTTGAGATTGAGTCCGGTCTCATGACAACAATTCATAGTTATACTAACGACCAACGGCTGCTTGATTTACCTCATAAAGATTTACGCCGGGCCCGGTCAGCGGCTCTTTCAATGGTTCCTACCAGTACAGGAGCGGCTATTGCCGTAATTAAGACCATTCCGGAATTAAAAGGTAAAATACACGGCCTGGCTGTTCGGGTGCCCACGCCAATCGTTTCTTTGGTTGATTTTGTGGCTAAAGTTAAAAAAGAAACCGTTGCGGAGGAAGTTAATCAGGTCTTTAAAAAAGCTTCATCAGACGAGAGATTAAAAGGAATTTTAGGCACTGAAGAAACTCCTTTGGTTTCTGTTGATTTTAAAAGTAGCCCTTTTTCAGCTATCGTTGATTTACCTTCAACTATGGTTCAGCAGAAGAATTTAGTTAAGGTTTTAGCCTGGTATGACAATGAATGGGGTTATGCTTGCCGCTTAGCTGAATTCGCCGAGTTTATCGGAAGGAAATTATAGATATTCAAGGACTGTATCTTAGGGACAGTCCCTAAGATACAGTCCTTGAATATAAAAACAATGATTTATCTGGGAGCTGACCACGCTGGTTTCCACTTAAAAGAAGAACTCAAGAAATATCTAGAAGAATTGGGATATGAGCATGAGGATTTAGGTAATCAAGAGTTGGATCCTAAGGACGATTATCCTGATTTTGCTTTGGCCGTCGGCAAAAAAGTAGCTCTTAGTCAAGAAAAAGGGATTTTAATTTGCGCCACTGGTTTTGGTATGGCCATTGCCGCTAACAAAATTAAAGGAATTAGGGCGGCTGTTTGCTGGGATGAATTTACTGCTTTGCAATCACGCGAACACAATAATGCCAATATTCTTTGTTTGGGCGGTAAAGTAATAGATTTAGAAACAGCCAAAAAAATTGTCCGGATTTGGCTGGAAACAGAATTTGTCGGAGAAGAGAGACATGTCAGAAGATTGGAGAAAATAAAAAATATAGAGCAAGCTAAGTAATTTTCAAAAGACGCAAATTTTTCTCCAGCGGAAAAATTTGCTCAGAATCCGGCAAAATTTCGCCAAAGGCGAACCAAGTAATTTTGCCTTCTTGTGCTTTTAAAAATTACTTTCCGAGCTTTATAACAACTTAAATAATATAAAATGATTGAAGTTATCCCTGCCATCATTGCCAGAGATTTTGAGGAGCTGCAGGAAAAAGTTAAAAAAGTAGAGCCTTATGTTGAATGGGTTCAATTGGATATTATGGATGGGCAGTTTGTTGATAATTCTACTTGGAATAATCCAGCCGAGTTGAAAAACTTAGAAATCCAAGTCAAATTAGAGGTTCATTTAATGATTGCCAATCCTGAAGAATATATTGACGAATGGATTGAATCAGGCGTCCAGAGGATTATTTTCCATTTTGAGTCAACCCAGCAGCCTCAAGAAGTGATTGCCAAGATAAAAAAGGCC
>CAYOWE010000004.1:8570-23768 GCA_964407595.1 uncultured Candidatus Saccharibacteria bacterium
GAAAAAAATATAAAAGAGTTAAAATCATGCCAGTAAGTAAAAGAAATAAAAAGAAGATAACCCTTGATGACTTGGCTGTAATGGTTAAAGGTGGTTTTGATGATGTTGATAAAAGATTTGATGATGTTGATAAAAGATTTGGTAAAATAGAAGACAACATGAAAGATATGAAAAGCGATATAGCAGAGATAAATATAACGATTGGAAGATTAGAACGAAGAGTAGAAGCAATTGAAGAAATTTTAACAGAACACGGTAAGAAATTGCGCAATATGGAAAGATATTTAAAAAAGATAAAGGAGGATTTAAAAGAAATAAAATCACAAAGAAAAGTAGATAAAAGACAGTTATTAGATTTAGAAAAAAGAATAGAAAAATTAGAATTAAAAGTGGCTTAATTTATGGAAGAAAAAGAACTTAAACAATTAGCCAACACAATTAGAAAAGACATTATCGGGATGTTATTAGAAGCCAAGTCAGGTCATTCAGCTGGTTCCTTAGGTATGGCTGATGTTTTTACGGCTTTGTATTTTGGTGGAGTAATTAAACATAATCCCAAAAAACCCGATTGGCAGGAAAGAGACCGAGTCATTCTTTCCAATGCTCATATTTGCCCGGTCTGGTATGCTACTTTAGCCCGGGCTGGCTATTTTCCAGTCAAAGAGTTAAAAACATTGAGAAAATTAGGTTCTCGTTTACAAGGCCATCCCGACCACTTAAAATTTCCTTATATTGAGACCTCGGGCGGTTCTTTGGCCCAAGGTTTATCAATTGCCTGTGGCATGGCTTATTCATTTCATAAACTAGACAAAAAAGATAATTGGGTTTGGTGTTTAACCGGCGACGGCGGGCATGACGAAGGGCAGATGTGGGAGGCAGCTATGTTTGCCGGGAAAAATAAATTATTTAATCTAACCCAAATTATGGACAGGAATAATATTCAGATTGATGGTTATACTGAAGAGGTTATGCCCTTAGAACCATTAAAAGATAAATATGAGGCCTTTGGCTGGCATGTTATGGATGTCGATGGCCATAATATGGAAGAGATTATTGACGCTTGTCATAAATCAAAGGCGATTTTTGAGAAGCCCAGTTTAATTATTGCTCATACGATTCCTGGCAAAGATGTCGATTTCATTGAATGGAAATATTCTTGGCATGGCAAAGTGCCCTGTCCGGAAGAAGCTAAAAAAGCCCTTGATTGCTTGAGGACTTTGGATGGAAAAATTAAAAGCGAGCATGAGTAAAAATATGGACTTAGTTAAAGATTTATACCAAAAAGATAAATTAGAGCAAAAACCAACCCGAGATGGATATGGCGAAGGGTTAGTTGAATTGGGCAAAAAAAATCCTAATGTAATTGTTTTGGGGGCTGATTTAACTGGTTCAACGCGGTGTAATTGGTTTAAGGATGAGTTTCCTGATAGATTTATTCAGGTTGGCATCGCTGAACAGAATATGATGGGTTTAGCCGCGGGTTTGTCTTTAGTCGGTAAAATTCCTTTTGTTTCTACTTATTCTGTTTTTTGTCCGGGTCGTAACTGGGACCAAATAAGAATTAGCGTGGCCTATAATCAAGCCAATGTTAAATTAACTGGGGCTCATGCCGGGGTTTCTGTAGGCGCTGATGGAGCAACTCATCAGGGACTAGAAGATATAGCTATTACTCGCTGTTTGCCTAATATGACGGTTTTAGCGCCTTGTGACGCTATTGAGACAAAGAAAGCGACTATGGCCGCCGGAAAAATGAAAGGACCGGTTTATTTAAGATTTGCCCGGGAAGCCACGCCGGTTTTTACCACTAAAAAAACACCTTTTAAAATAGGCCAAGCCGAAGTTTTTCGCAAAGGAGCAGATGTGACCATTATTGCCTGCGGTCCGACTGTTCACGAGGCCCTATTAGCCGCTCATGATTTGGAAAAAAATGGTCTTTCAGTCGGAGTAATTAATAACCATACTATTAAGCCAATTGATAAAGAGACAATTATTGAGGCGGCGGAAAGAACCGGAGCTGTGGTGACAGCTGAAGATCATCAAGTCATGGGAGGTATGGGTTCAGCTGTTTGCGAAGTACTGGCTAAAAATTGCCCAGTATCCGTAGAAATGATCGGTGTTCAAGACCGCTGGGGCGAATCCGGCGAGCCGGATGAACTAATGAAAGAATTCCATTTACTGGCCGAAGATATTAAAGAAGCGGTGAAAAGGGTTTTAAAGAGGAAAAGTTAATATGTACGATATCATCACTTTTGGCTCAGCTACCCAGGATGTTTTTATGAGTAGTCGGAAATTGCGGGTAGTTGAAAACGAAAAATTTATTACTAAAAAGGGACTTTGTGTCCCTCTGGGTTCAAAAATGTTTATGGAGAGCATTTTTTTTGCGATGGGCGGCTGCGGGACGAATACGGCTGTCACTCTTGCCCGGCAGGGTCTAAAAACTGCTTATTTCGGTCAAATCGGCAAGGATCTTCCCGGAGAGGGTGTTAAGAAAGAATTAACCGAACAAGGTGTTTCCTTGGATTTATTAAAAGAAACAGCTCAATATCCCACGGCTTATTCAGTTATTCTTTCCTTACCTGAAGTTGGCCGAAGTATTTTAGAAAAATATGGTGCTTGCCATGAAATAGGCGTAGAAGACTTACCTTTAGATAAATTTAAAACAAACTGGTTCTATATTGCCTCTCTTTCAGGAAATAGCCATGTTATTCTAAAGTCATTAATTGATTTTGCCAGCAAAAATGATATCAAAGTTGCGGCCACTCCAGGCAAGGTTCAATTAGAGGATGATTTAGAAATTTTTAGAGGACTGCTTGATAAAATTAATATTTTGATTTTAAATAAGGAAGAGGCCGCTAAATTAACAGAAATAGATTTTAATCAGGAAAAAGAAATTTTTGAAAAATTAGATGACTTGGTAAATGGCATGGTCGTTATGACCAAAGGGCCTGATGGCGTAGTTGTTTCCGATAACCAAAGTTTATATTCAGCCGGCATACCTAAATCTGATTTAGTTGATAGAACTGGGGCGGGCGATGCTTTCGGCTCTGGTTTTGTAGCGGGCTGGATTGCCAAAGAGGATATTGCCTATGCTATTCAATTGGGCACGGCCAATGCCACGGCTTGCCTCCAAGAAATGGGAGCGACTAAGGGTCTTTTGAAAAAAGGCGATTGGGGCGAGTGGGAGAAAGTTGAAGTAAAGAGGACAGCCCTCAAATATTAACCAGGACAGTCCTTGTCCGCGGGATGATATGAATCCAACTACTAAAATAGCTAAATTATTACGGACTTCTGAAGAGGTTATTTTGGAATTGGAAAAGAAGATGGAGAAAATTAGCGGGCAAAAGGGAGTGATTGAGAAAATTGTTCAAAAAAATGGACAGAAAATTCAAGAAAAATTAAAAGAATTGGGATTAGAGGGTGTCACTCTCAAATTGGAAAAAACATCTTCAAATCCGCTTAGGGCTGAACATGTTTATCAAGCTCTCATTAATAAAGCTAAAAAAGACGACCAAGCTCTTTTTGAACATTTTCATCGGCCGGATTTTTCCACCGAAATTGGCTGTCGTAGTTTAATTAATGCTACCAAAGAGTTAACTGGTGATTTATCAGGATTTTATCTTAAAGAGAGTAAAGCCAAAGAACTTTTCAAACAGAATCCGCCTCGTCAGATTATGGCTAATTTGGGCTATGGCAATGATATAGATAAAATGCTGGCTAAGGAAGATATTTTTGAGATTTTTTGCGCTTTAAGATTTGCTGAAGACAGTCAATGGCTCAATGATGTTTTTTTTAAACCTTATCGGAATTTGACCAAAGATGATTTTGAAAAAAGAAAAATTAAAGTGATGGTTTTACCGGAGAGATGGCTGGAGATTGGTCAGAAATTTTTGGGCAAAAAACTCCATCACATGAGTCATTTAAAAGAAATGGGTATTGTCTTTGTTATTCCGGTGGTTAGGCGGCTGCCTGGCGAGGTCCTTTATCTTTTCTTTATGACATTACATTATACTTACGAAACTGATTGGCATTCCCGACTTTTTGAAATATATAGTCAAAAGCCGGATTTTGCTCAAAAAATGATTAAGGCCTTGAAAGTAGAAGTGACTGGTGGTCCCTTACCTGATGAAAAGAGAATGAGCTGGCGAATTGTAGCTAAATATTTAGCTAAAGATGATCCTAATGACCCCCGTTTAGCCGAGCCACACATTAGTCCCGAGGCCTGGCATTATACTAAGACAACTTTAGCTATTCAGAAATTCGCTCAGCGTTTTACAAATTTAGGATTAGATTTCTGGCAGGGTTTAGAGGTGGCGGGGGAATATTTCCCTTCTGATCATTCAAAAGAAGAAATTTTGATTAGCTTTGATTTATTTGATAATGGAATTTCTTTGCTCCGACAGAGTGGCTTTGAGTCAAAGTATCTTTATCATCAGCAAGAGGCCTTATGGAATGAGGTTTTTATTAAATATCTGGGTGAGGAAAAATTAGATAAGTTAATGATGGAGAATTTAGATAAAGGATACATTAGCCTCTAAATTTAGGCACGCTCTTGAAATAAAAATTATGTTGGATATTTTTAAAAAAGCACAAGAAAACAAATATGCTATTGGCGCTTTTAATGTTTCTAATTTAGAGCAAATTAAGGCGATTATTCAGGCCGCTCAAAAACTACAAAGCCCGGTTATCATTGCTACTTCTGAAGGGGAGAGTAAGTTTATTGGTAAAAAACAAATCAAAGCAATAATTGATGTTTATCGCCAGGAAATTGGCTTGCCAATAATTTTACATTTAGACCATGGAAAATCTTTTGAAGTTGTTAAAGAAGCGATAGAAGCAGGCTATAATTCGGTTCATTTTGACGGCTCTGAATTGAGTTTCGAAGAAAATGTAGAAATAACTAAAAAAATAGTTGAATTTGCCAGAGAAAAAGGAATTGAAAACATTGAAGGAGAGATGGGCTATTTAAGAGGTAAATCAGCTGTTCAAGAAGCAGTCGAAATCAAAGAAGAGGATTTAACTGACCCCAAACAAGCTTTAGAATTTGTTGAAAAAACAGGCGTAGATAGTTTGGCAATAGCCATTGGCAATATTCATGGGGTTTTTAAATTAACTAAAAATCCTCATTTGTTTTTAGATAGATTAGAGGAAATAAATAAGGGTTTAGCTAATAAGGTATTTTTAGTTTTACATGGTGGTTCAGGCACCCCCGAAGAAGATATTAAAAAAGCAATTCAATTAGGTATTGTTAAAATTAATGTTAATACAGAATTAAGAATGGCTTATACAGCATCTCTTAAAAAATCCCTTCAAGATAATCCTAATCAGACCACGCCTTATAAAATAATGTTGCCAGTGATTGAGGCAGTTCAAAAGGTCGTTGAAGAAAGAATTAAATTATTTAGCAGTGATAATAAAATATGAATATAAAAATTGACCAACAAAAATGTATTGGCTGCGGCAGCTGCACGGCGGTTTGTCCAGATTTATTTGAATTGGGCGGCGAGGATAACAAAGCTCAGGTTAAAGAAAAAACAGAAGGCGAGGCAGGAGTGAATGATAAATGCGCTCAAGAAGCCGCTGATATTTGCCCAGTTCAGGCCATTGAGATTGAGGAGTAATTCCTGAATCTTGTTAACATACTCTATTCCTTCTTGACCTAAGGGTTTTTTTTAGTTAGGATAAAGTAAGCATGTTAGAACTATCAGCTAAATTACGTCAGACAACTGGTCATGGCAATAAAAGAATCCGGAAACAAGGTTTTATTCCGGCTGTTTTGTATGGCCGCAAAATCAAAAATTTGGCTTTGTCAGTCAAAGCACAAGATTTTGAAAAAGTATATCAAGAGGCCGGTGAGAGCACCCTGATTAAGCTGAAGATAGAGGAAGGCCAGGACAAGGCAAAAAAAGAAAGAGTGGTTTTAATTCATGAAATAGCCAATGACCCGGTAAGTGATGAACATATTCATATTGATTTTTATCAGGTTAAGATGGATGAACCGATTAAAGCAGAGGTGCCTTTGGTCTTTGTTGGCGAATCGCCAGTGGTTAAGGGAGCAACTGGCGTCTTAGTAAAAAATATTCAATCTTTAGAAATAGAGGCCTTGCCTCAAGACTTGCCTCATCAGATTGAAGTAGATATTTCTTCTTTAAAGGCAGTTGATAGTAAGATTCATATTAAGGATTTAAAACTGCCCGCAGCAGTTAAAATAGAACTTCAGCCAGAAGATGTAGTTGTTTTAGTTATTCCGCCGCGAACCAAAGCTGAATTGGAAGAATTAGAAGAAGCGCCAGAAGAAAAAATAGAAGAAGTTGAAATGGTTGAGAAAAAGAAAGCCGGAGAAGAGGTGAAGGAGGAAGCAATTAAAGAAGCAGAGTCGACCAAAGAGGCCGCTCCTGACAGAGAAGAGAAAGCTGCCCCTGACAAAAAAGAGAAATGAGTAAATCATCAAAAATTTATAATTCTTTAGGAGTCCAACTCCTAAAATTTAGACAAAGGCAGTTCTCAAATAATAAGAAGGATAGTCCTTGCTGCTATTTGAGGGTTGTCCTTATTGCCTTTTTAATCATCTTGGCGATTCCCTTTTTTGTTCAAGGAGCAGATGTTGATGAATTGCGGCAGGATTTAGAAAATAAGATCAGGCAAAAACAAGAAGAAATTAATCAATATCAGCAAAAAATTGGTGAAAACCAACAAAAAGCCAGGACTCTTAACAACGAAATTCAAATTTTAGAAGACCAAATTAGTCAGATTCGTTTGGAAATAAACCAAATTGACTTGACTATTCAAAAAAGCACCTTAAATATTCAGGAGCTCGACGGTCAAATTAATATTTTAGAAGACCAGATTAATCAAAAGAAAGACCTCTTGGCTGAATATATTCGGACAGTTGCCCTTTATGACCAAGAAACACTTTTAGAAGTCATTTTAAAAAATGAAAAATTTTCTGATTTTTTTGACGAAATTAAGGCTTTAGAGAGCGCTCAAGATGAAATTCAGAGTGTTTTGAAAGTTGTCCAGGGGCTAAAAAATGAATTAGAAGGACAGAAAGGCGAATTAGAGGATGAACGGGAAGAGCAAAACCGCTTGAAATCTCTTCAATTGATTCAAAGCAGAACTGTTGAAAATAAACAAGGGCAAAAAGAAGATATACTTGATAAAACCAAAGGAGAAGAACGGCTCTATCAGCAAATGATTCAAGGGACAGAAAAAGAGATTACTTTTATTAAAGAACAACTTTCTTTATTAGAGAAATATCATATAACCTTAGAAGAGGCGATTCAAGATGCTATTTTTGCTGGTTCGCAGACAGGTGTCAGACCAGCTTTCCTTTTGGGTGTTTTAGAAGCAGAATCGCGCTTAGGGCTTAATGTGGGAACTGGTACTTGGCAAAAAGATATGTATCAGTGTTATCGGAGCTTGGGCTATATCACCAGGGCAGAAAATGAAAAAAATGCCTTTCTTCAAATTTGTCAGGAATTAGGACTTAATCCAGATACCCAGCCGGTTTCTGCTGAGCCGTGGTATGGTTGCGGCGGCGCTATGGGCGTAGCTCAATTTATGCCTACGACTTGGTTGGCTTACAAAGATAGAGTGGCTGGTTTAACTGGCCACCCTTCTCCGAATCCCTGGAATCATCGGGATGCTTTCACAGCGGCGGCAATTAAATTAGGCGATGGAGGAGCTAATCAGCGAACTGAAATAGGCGAGCGAACGGCTTATGCCAAATATTTAGGCGGCAGTCGCTATCAGAACTGGGTTTATAATAAGGTAACTGACTACGTTATTAAATTAGCCGCCAATTTCCATCAGCAGTATTTTGAGTAGTACAGGGACTGTCCCTTAGATACAGTCCTTGAATCAAGGACTGTATCTAAGGGACAGTCCCTGTGATGTCAAAAAGGCAACATTTCTGTTGCCTTTTTTAAAATAAATTTTCATCTTGCCGAATTTATTTAAAAATTCAGCTCTCAATAGATTTTTTTCTTGGGCAAAACCATGATAATCTTATAATAGCAAATTTTGTCCAATTTGACTATTTTACCTAAACCCTTGACAAAATCAGATAGGTATGATATGATTATAGCAGAAAAATTAGTCAGTAGCAGTGTGAGAATCCTGACCTTCTTGGGTTCCAGATCCCTCCTTTTGGAACGGGCTTTATGCTCATAAGGATTCTCACCCTACTGCTTGCTAGTTGTTTTAGTAAGTGGGAACATTTCTTTCTGTCTTTGATTGGGTCTGACTCAATCATTAGCTTTAAGAGGTGTTTAATCACTTTTCTGCCATTGGCAGATAAAGCGCATTAACTTAAAAAAAATATACACAAAAGCCCTTCCTTTATCGGAGGGCTTTTGTGATTTTAATATTTTGAAGGGAAAGAACTATATCACCAAACAACTAAAGCGCTGTATTCTTCAAGAACTTTTAGTTGTTCGGGAGTTAATTGTAATGAAGCATCAATTGCTTCTTTGATTAAATCTTCGGAAAAAGCGATTTCTTCGTCAACTTCTAATGGTCTGGAACCAATATTGTCTTTGAGGTAATCTTCAATGTAAACCTTATGTTCATTGGTCAGTTCTTGGGGGTTATCTTTAAGATAATCTTTGAGGGCGCGACGGGCTAAATGAGTTGTCCCATCTCCCTTGACTGCTTTTTCAATAATTGTTCCTGCTTCTTTGTGTCCTTCGGGAATGATTACTTCAATAGTTTCTTCTTCGGCTTCTCCAGTAACTTGACTGATTTCTTCTTGACCGGTCAATTCTTCAGTTAGACCAGTTATTCCTTCTTCTAAGGTAACGTTCATTTCTTCTTCAAAGGGCAGTATGGCTTCCTCTTGACTCTTTTGGCTGGCATAAAGATAAATACCACCAGCTAAAATTAAGAGGGCAATGATTGGTAGAATCACTGAACTGCCGTATTTATTAAGCCATCCTCTGGTTCCTCCACTCGAGCCGTCTTTTTTAGTAAAACCGAATTGCGGTCCGCCAGTCAATGAGGACTGACCGGTTGGATTACCTGGATTTGTGTTCGGTTGTTCGGATTGAGATGAAGCAAATAAAGAAGCGGATTTATCATCGGAATTTCCTAGATTTTGTTTTAAAAGATCTGATTGAGCTGTTTTATCTTGATTTTTCATGATTAATACATTTTCTTATGATTTTTCGACCTTTTCCCTCCAGGGTAAATTATTCAATTTTTAAAGAGTGTTTTCAGGAGTTGCATTCCTAAATTATCAAATTTATATCTTAATAATCACTGACAGCACCATTGGTCGTCTCTGAGTTTTAGTATAAAGGAATTGGCCAATTTTGTCACGGATATTATCTTTAATGTGATTTCTATTAACCGCGTATTCAGTCGGCGAGGTCTGATTAATGATTTTTTTAACTTTTTCCCTGGTTTGGTCAAGTAGTTCCTTTGATTCTCTCAGATAAACAAAACCGCGGGAAATAATATCTGGTTCGCCCTGTACCTGGCCGGTTTTACTGTCAACTACGGCAATAATTACAAACATACCATCCTGGGCCATCATCTGACGGTCTCGCAGCACCACCTGACCAACATCACCAACTCCTAAGCCATCAACCATCACATAATTAGCCGGCACTTTTTCTTTAGATATTTTAATTGAATTCTGATTAAGAAAAACAACATCTCCATTATTAGGTATGATAATATTTTCTGGAGGAAGGCCCACGCTTTCGGCAATATCACTGTGTAATTTTAACATATAGTAATTGCCTTCAATGGGCATAAAAAATTTTGGTTTGACTAAATTCAGCATCATCTTAAGGTCTTCAATAGGAGCGTGGCCGCCAGCATGAACATCCATCATTTCATAATGAATTATTTTAGCTCCTTTTCTACAGAGGGTATCTCTTAAATTCTGGACTGTTCGTTCATTACCCGGAACAACTGATGAGGAAAATATCACCGCATCTCCGGGGTGTATTCTAAGCTGACGGTGTTCGCCAGTGGCTAAACGCATCAGAACGGCATTACCTTCGCCTTGAGCGCCGGTGCAAAGAATGACCACCTTATTATCTGGTAGCTCATTAACTTGTTTGGGGCTAATGAGGGTATGTTTTTTTACTTTAAGATAGCCCAATTCCCGTGCAATAGCCACATTGGCTTTCATGCTATAACCGTCAACGGCTACCTTACGGTCAAATTTTTCAGCTAACCAGATAATTTCTTGAATTCTGGTTAAAAGAGAGGCAAAGGTAGCGGTAATAATGCGTCCTTTTAATCCTTTAAAAATTTCTTCTAATGTTTTCTGAATCTCATTTTCAGAAAGAGAATGACCGGGTGTTCCAGAGTCAGTGCTGTCAGACATTAGAAGTAAAACACCTTTTTCTCCTAATTGAGTAATTTTAGCCAGGTCAGCTGGTTTTTCATTGATTGGACTGTGGTCAAATTTAAAATCACCAGTATGAACAATTAGTCCGACTGGCGTTTCAATAGCCAGGCCCATGCTGTCAGGGATATTGTGATTAACATGGAAAAATTCAATTTCAAAACAGCCCAGTTTAATTTTATCGTTAATTTTGACTTCTTGGATATCTAATTTCGGCGCCTGGGGAAAATCTTCCTGTCTTTTGAGAATCATTCCCCGGGTCAGGGCAGCTGTATAAATAGGCGGATTACCTAAACGACCCATAGAATGAGGAATTGCCCCAATGTGGTCATAATGACCATGAGTAATAATCACTCCGCGAATTTTCTCTCTTTTATCCTTGAGATAAGCCGTATTGGGAATGATATAGTCAATACCGGGCATATTTTCTTCGGGAAACTGCAGCCCTAAATCAACGATAATAATATCATTGCCATATTCAAAAACGGTCATATTGCGACCGACTTCTTCTAAGCCACCCAAGGGGATGACTCGCAGATTTTGTGTTGTTTTTATCATAGTTTTAGTAACTCCAAGGGACTCCCCCTAAGATATACTCCTTAAGGAATATATCTTTAAGAGAGTCCCTTATTATAGTGGGCGAGGCGGGATTCGAACCCGCAAGGTATTGCTACCACTAGCTCCTGAAGCTAGCGTGTCTGCCAGTTCCACCACTCGCCCTTGACTTATTATTGAATATCATGTATTATAAGAACAATTAACAACTAACTGGAGGGATCTGATGAACCAAAAAATTACTGGAATAAAGGGTGAAACAGTTGATAAGGATCCTACGAGAGAGATAATCAAGATCTGGCGGCCATCTCATGAAGTGGCTCGCTGGATGCTTGAGGTAAATCCTATAGCCTATGCCATCGCCTTGGCTATTATGTATGGAGAAGGGCAGGCCAAGGTGCCTCCTGTTGAAGAAATTCCTATTTTAGTTGAGTTATTCGAGAAGGCCAAGGAGAAAATAATTGGCCACATTGACCAGGCAATGGCTGCCCTTGAAGAACAGCTGGAGGAAGCCAGTCAGAAAAGACAAGAAAAAGAGGAGGATTGATAAACATTCCTTCTATTCGCTTAAGCCGAGGCAAGCCCCCTCGGTTTTTTTATTCCTTCATCTTTCTCTTAAATTCTTCAATAGTTTCTTCGGCAAAAGGGTCAGTACCGTATTCTTGGGCTAAATAATAAGAAGCCCAGTCAGCTAATAAAATAGAAGAGAATATTTTTTCCAATAAGCTTTGGCCGGTTAAATCAATAACTTCCGTGGGCAAGCCGCTTTCATTTAACATTTCGGCGGTCAAATCCATTCTTTTCTTAATTTTTGGTTGGTCAGTTGGGTCTTTTAAAATAAGGCAGTGGAAAATTGGTTTGTCATGGAATTGACATTCTTTTTCATGAGCCATACCTTCTAATTCATTATGATTTAATTCTGGAAAATAATGAGTAAAAGCCGGTGAGTTTGAGTTTTCGTTGAATTTAATTTTCCAGATATAGCCCAAAGTTTTGAATTTGTCTGAAACATAAATAATCGGGATTTTACCTTTCAATTTTTGAGCCAAATCCCGGCCTTGTTTTTCTTGGGCAGCCGGCTTTAATTTTTTAGCCATCTCTAAAATTTCCGAAGATTTATCTTTAACCAGACCGCTATTAATTAAAATAGAATAAAGAGCCGTAAAAATATAACCAGTGGCCATCCGAGGAACTAAACCATTCGGGATTTCCGCCAGTGGCGTCCCATTTTGTTGACAAAGCTCTTTTAATTGTCCGCCAGAAGTAACTGCCGCCATAGCCAATTCTTTTTTAAGGGCTTCTTGGTAGGCAGTCAAGCATTCTTCGGTATTGCCGGAATAAGAACTAAAAATAGCCAAATCTTTTTTTGAAGCAGGTAATTGATAGTTGCGATTAACTCGGATAGGCAAGTCAAGCCAGGTTGATAAAATTTCGGCTGGCCAGGCACTGCCGCCCATGCCAGAAACTATGGCCTTCTCAAATTCTCCCTCAATTTTAACATCTTGGGCTAATTCCAAACCTTTTTCGAATTGTTGGGGAAAATCTAAAATATGTTGACGCATAATTTCAAGGACTGTAACACAGGGACTGTCCCTAAGATACAGTCCTTGGTTTATTGGGTTTATTTCCAGACCCTATTGATTTTAATATACCAATTCTCTATTTGAGAGAATCTTTGCGAGTGGGTCGGTAATTTTTCTATGGAAGAAATCCCTTTAACTTTTTTATTGATTGGATAAAGATAATCCGGACTAAAGAGAAAAATCGCCGGCAGGTCATCAACGAGTAATTTCTGAAATTCTACATATTTAGCTACTCGTTCTTCCTGGTCTAATGTCTGGCGAGCTTCTTCTAAAAGTTTGTCCACTTCTTTATTCTGATAAAGGGCTAAGTTAAGACCAGGGTCTTTGCGGTGAGCTGAATGCCAAAAGGCAAAGGGGTCAGGGTCAGCCCCGAGCACCTCGCCAAAAAGTAATGCTTCATACTCGCGAGGTCGCAAATAATCCTCCTGGAGAGTAACTGAATCAATTATTTCCAGATTGATTTGAGCGCCGATTTTCTCCCATTGTTCTTTAATCAATTCCGCTGTTTGTTTTATCTCTGGCCAATCGCTGGCTCTTAAGGTGATTTCTAATTTGGTTAATTCACCGTTAATTTCTTTTTCTCTAAGGCCATCTTCATCTTGGTCAGACCAGCCCGCTGCCTCTAAAATATTTTGGGCATGCTCTAAGTTAAAATCATAAATTTTTGTTTCTGGGGTATAGCCCAAACAACCTGACAAAAGAGGCGAATCAACTATGGTGCCTTTTCCCGCTAAAACTTTGTCAATAATTTCTTGCTTATTAGTCGCATAAGCCAGGGCCAAACGAACGGTTTTATCAGTCAGGGCCTTGCTTTGGGTTTGGTTAAAGAAAACAGCGTAATAAATAGGCAGTTCAATCTGATAAAGGTTAAGATTATTTTTAAGCTCGGAGAGATGAGCCGTTGAAATAGAGACGAGGCCGTCTATCTGCCTTTTTTGATAGGCCTCAATTAATCTCTCTTCACTATTATAAAAGCGGAGAATAATTTTTTCAATAAAAGGACCTTGAGGTTGGCCTTCGGCAGACAGTAAATAGAAATTTTCATTACGGGCTAATTCAATTGATTCAATTTTACCGTTTTTATCTTTGCTGATTTTTTTAAATTGATAAGGACCAGAGCCAATTGGTTTAAGATTATATTCAGCTAAAGGGAAATTGGTTGCGGGAATGCCGGCCCAAAGATGTTTAGGTAAAACACCAAAGGTTAAATTATGTAAAAAAGGCGCATAAACACTTTTGATTTTGAAAAGAAGAGCAAAATCATCAATTTTTTCCACTTCCACATTCTGCCAGATATTTCTTAGAGGGCTTTTGTATTCAGGATTTTGAATGGTTTTAATGGTAAAGATGATGTCATTAGCCGTTAAAGATTCTCCGTCATGCCAAAGAATATTTTTTTTCAAAGAAATATAATAAGTCAGGCCGTCGTCTTCAATAGTATAACTTTCAGCTAAATCAGGGATAAGGTTATTTTGGCCGTCATATTTGAACAAACTGGAATAAATAAGTTGGACTAAATCACGGTCAACGTCATTGGTTTGAGAGAGAACTGGATTGATATAGCGGGGCTGGCCAAGAAAACCTTCTTCGTATTGTCCGCCTATTTTTGGTTGAATTTGGGTATGGTTGAGATAACAACCGATAAGTAACAAACAAGTGGAAACAATGATAGCCAAAACTAGGCCGCGGGCTAACCAGCGTTCCCGAACCGGCAAAATCTTGGGTAGCTGAATCCATTGCCGGCGAATCGGCCATTGGCCTTCTGGAGGCAGAGCCAATTTAATTCGCTTCAAATAAGCTATTAATTTGTTTAAATAAATACCAATGTTGATTAGAGGACAAGATTAAGAAAAGAGGTGACAATGAATAAACCAGCCAAGACAATCGTGACAATAAAAAGAATTTTTTCAAAACCTCTTTTAGTATAATAACTAGCGCCACCACCACCGCCGCCAAAAAGAGCCGAGCCGCCAGCTCCTCGTTGCTGAAAGAGAATAGCCGTAATCAAGGCCAAAGCAGTAACAATTTGCGAGATAGTTAAAATAGAATCCATTAATTTTCCTTCTTTTTCTTTTTATAGCCAAAAACCAGATTAACCGCGCTGATAATCAAGCTTCCCCAAAGATAAGTCCAAAATCCAGTAATGGTCAATTCCGGCACGAAATACTCCAAAAGCCACAAAAGCGCCATATTAATCACTATAATAAAAAGCCCTAAACTTAAAACAATCAGAGGAGTAGAGATAAGCCGTAAAATCGGCCTAACAAAAACATTAATCAATCCTAAGATTAATCCAGCGATGGCTAAGGTCAAGATATCGCCTTCAAAAATAAAGCCTGGCACTAAGTAATCAGCTAAAAAAATAGCCAGGCCATTGGTTAAAATCTGAATAATAAACCTCATTTTGACTGTTTAAAGATTAGCATAGCCAGGAAAGTCAGTCAAGTAAGTTCAGGGTTTTTTCATTTATTTTTCTTCTTCATCATCTCCCTTAATTTAAAAACGCTTTTTCCTGAAACCTTCATCCTTGGCTTTTTTTTATTTTGCCGGCTCTTGGCTCTTTTTTCTACTTTTTTCTCAAATTGACTTAAATTATTTTTCATATTTCGATTATAGCATAACTATAAAGTTTAATTGAAGGGGACAGTCCCTCAGATACAGTCCTTGTTTGCAAGGACTGTATCTGAGGGACTGTCCCCGTAT
>CAYOWE010000005.1:0-23496 GCA_964407595.1 uncultured Candidatus Saccharibacteria bacterium
GGTTTTGGCTTGGTCAATTTGTTTTTTAAGGTCATAAGGCAAAGAATCAACTACCTTTTTAAATTTAGTTTTATCAATGGTTAAAATCTCGTGCCATTTGCCAATTGGTTCAAGTACTTGTTTGACTTTGTTAAAATTATAAGCAAATCTCTGTTGGAGCAGGCGAGTGATATATCCATTTTCACCAAAGACACGGTCAAGACCATTTTTATCACAGTATTGATTGAGTATTTCTTTTAATTCCATGAGTCGTTTATTATCTTGACCTTGTTTATCCTTTATTTCAAAATATTCATTAATGACTTCTTTGATTTGCTGTTCATCTGGAGCAGGGGATTCCTGCTTTACAAATTTATGCTTAAAAAGAGGGCAATGGGCTTGATATTGACACCAATCACAAAGAGGATTTGAACGAGGATCAAAATCGCTTTCTTTAATCTGATGGATTAAATCCAAGATTCTTTCCTGGGTTTCTTTAATTTCTTGGCTGTTCCGAAAGGCAGAAAGTTTTTCACCATGCCTTAAGTAATAAAGAGAAAGTTTGACTGGTCGATTTTCTTCTTGTAAAGAAGGCCAGCGATTAGTTATTCCTAAATAATAGATGGAAAGTTGGAAGTTTTTATCAACATCTACCTGAGAAGGCATTTTTTTAGTTGTTTTATAATCAATTACTTCAAAAGTTCCGTCGTCTAATTTATCAATTCGGTCAATCCGTCCGGTAATTTGGTGAAATTCTTTTCCTTCCAAAATAGGCGCTTCAAAAAGCGTTTCTAAATTAACAACATTAAATTCCTGTCCTTGATTCTGAAGATAATATTTTTTTAATAGGTCAATCCCTTGATGAAAGGCAAAGGCCTCTTCCTGATTATCTTCATAAAGACTACTGTCCCATTTTTCGGTAAAATATTTAAGCAGGTCGTCTTCTAATAAGGGGGTTGGCTTACTTGGTTCATGAAATACCTTAAGACAGTCGTGAATAAGAGTGCCAAAAAACGCCTCCTTGGATTTAGGAACCTTAATTCGATCAATATATTGAAACTTATATTGAGCCGGACAAGTAGAAAACGTATCTAAGCCGGAATAAGATATGCGCATAATTTTCTATTTTAGCATCATTTTAACTTTTTACCACCATGAAATTGACGATGGATGTCTCTTAGGCGTTTGTTAGTCACATGGGTATAAATTTGAGTAGTGGCAATATTTCGGTGACCTAAAAATTCTTGAATGATTCTTAAGTCGGCTCCTTGGGTCAAAAGATCGGTTGCAAAAGAATGCCTTAGAGTATGTGGCGTGGTATTAATAGGCAAACCAGCCATTAAGGCATATTTTTTAATAGTTCTCTCAATAGAACGATCCGTTAATCTTCGAGATGCGCTTTTCCTGCCCTGGTAGTTAATAAAAAGAGCCTTTTCTTTATCTTTCCTGGTCTCAAGATATTTTTTAAGCCAATGGACGGCTCTTTCAGAAAAATATACTGTTCTCGGTCGGTTGCCTTTGCCAATAATACCGACTTCTAAATCTTTGTTTATTGGCTTAAGATTAATTTGTTCTCTGTCAAGTGAAACTAATTCGGCGATTCTTAAACCGGCTGAGAATAAAATTTCTAAAATTGCGCGATCACGTAATCCGTTTCTTTTTGAGGTATTTGGTATTGCCAGTAATTTTTCTATTTGTTCTAAGTTTAAAAAATTTATTTTCTTATCGCCTTTATCTTTAGCTAATTTAATCTTTTCAGCTGGCAGCGAAAGTATGTCTTGATTGGCAAAATAGTTCAAAAAAGACCTCAAGGCAATCAAATAATAGTTTTGAGTTGATTTTTTGAGAGGTTTTTTGGACTGACGGGAAAGATAAACTCGATAATTCCAAATATGAGCAGGGGAGAACTCATGCGGCTTTAGGTTTTCTAAGTTATTTTCCTTTAACCAGTTAATAAATTTATTGAGGAAGCGGGAATAGTTTTCCTGGGATTTATTAGATAAACCTTTTTCAATATCTAACCAGTCTAAAAAATCATTTAGATGTTGGGGAAGTGGTTTTTGGCTTTTCTCCATATTATAATATATATTTAATGTGTATTAAGGTATATTATGCGACTATATATCTATATTAATATACGGCCCTTAGGCCGTCAATATTTGGTTGTGGATAATTCCCCTATTCCCTGATTATTGGTCTATGCTTTTTTATTCCTTAAAAAAATTAATTAAAAAATCTTTAATCCTATTAATCGCTTCTCTAATCAGGCCGCTCCCCTGTTGAATTTTATTTTTTAGGGGAGACAGGAACTTTTTAATTCTTTCAGCTGCTCTTTGAACCCATTTTTTAGCTTCTTCCTTAACTTCACTCTTAATTTCCTGCTTTATTTCTTCTTGTTTTTCTTGTTTCTCTTGTTGAGCTTTTTTAAAAAGATTCTTAACGCCTTGTTCTACTTTTTGAGGAAGGTCTTGAGTACTCTGTTTCACTGGAGCAATGACTTTTTGATTAATTTGCTGATAAATTTTATTAAGCCAGTCCGGCATAACTGGCCCTTTTATTTCTTGAGCTGAAACGAAACTCGAAAAACAGAAAATAAAGATGATAACAGAAGAAATAATGTATCGCATAATTGTTCTTTAGTGATAAATAATCATCTGATCTAAACTGGTAGTGGTTTCGTATAGATTAGAAAGGTAAACTCGGGTAGAATCTAAATAAATATTATCTCCAAAAAGAGGATCATGGACCACATAACGACCGTCCCCTGTTTTGTGATGAACAACCACATAATGACCAGCTCCCCGGCCATTAGCTCTGACAAAAACAATTACTGGATAGCCGGCCCCTAATTCCCGGTCAAGCCGGAACCAATCAAAGGAAGATACGTGGGGCGGCGGACAATTCATGCAATAGATGCTCCCCCATCTTCTTGGCCAATAAATCAAATCCCCAGTATAAATTGATTCCTTGGCTAATTGCCCAGGGGTAATACTAGTTCCATAGTATTTTAAAATCATGGCTACCGAAGTAATAGCACAGCCGTAATCCTCTAATCTTGAATCGCTAATACCAATAGTTGTTTTAGCCCAACGAGAATCATCCTGTTGATAATACCAATTAGTAGAAGCCCAATATTGAGATGGCGGTTTTTCTTGAAGTTCTTTCAAGCGGGCTAATTCTTCGGCCTTTAACTGGCGCAACCGATTAAGGTCCCCCAATAATGATTTCTTTTGCGTCTCAATATTAGCCAGCATTTGTTGATATTGGCTTTCTTCGCCGCGCGTATAATTTAAAAGTGTCTCTTTAGATTTTCTTTGGCTGGCTAAAGACCACTGTTGCTGAGTCAATTGCTCTTTAAGGCCTTCCAGATGTTCTTTTTTTGTTTCTTTACTTTCTTTGTCTTGACCTAATTTTTCTTTGAGTAATTTAAGCTGGTCAACTTTTTCTTTAACGCCGTTTTGTAAATTATCCAAATAAGCTATTTGATTAAAAAAATCAGAAAAATCTTCACTGGCCAGAATTATCTCTATTTGACTGGTCTGGTCATATTCGGCAATTGTTTGAATAATCTTGGCTAAATTATCTTTTTGTTCAGTAATATCCCCTCCTGTTTGGTCAATACCGTATTCTAATTGCAAGATCTCTAATTTGGTCTGTTCAACATCATCTTCAGTAATATTTATTTCTATTTGTAACTTATTTATCCGGGCATTGAAAATAGCTATCTGGTTATTTAAACTTTTAATCTCCCCTTGTTTTTGATTAATAATTTCTTGATATTCCTGGGCTTGCCTTTCTAATTCGGCTCGTTTATCTTCTTGCTCTTTTATTTGCTGATTAATTTCATCAATCAATCCACCCTGACTAATTAGGGGTAAGATTAAAACCATTAAAACTATTAAAAACCGCTTCATATTCTTAGTTTTTAGGGACAGTCCCTAAAATACAGTCCTTGGTTAATGTTTAGTAAGGTTTTTGGCCTGTTGGATTCTTTTAAGGGTCTTTTCTTTGCCTAGGATTTCAGCTATTTCAAAGGGACCAGGAGAGGCTTTTTGGCCTGTTAAAGCTACTCTTAGAGGCCACAGAAGCTCGCCAGAGCCGTATTTTTTGGTTAGGAGCATCAAGGTCTTTTCCAGTGATTTTCGGTCAAATTTGGCTGTTTTGGACAATGTTTCTTCTAATATATCAAGGTTATTTTTAACCTGTTTTAAGGTCATTTTTTTCCAAATAAGCAATTCGGCTGGGTAGTCCATTTTGCCTAAAAAGAAGAATTTAGTTAATTCCCCTATTTCAGACAGCTTCTTGAGCCGTTCTTGTTCTAAGGCAACTATTTTTCTGGCATAATCAAAATCAACTTTTTCAGGTAAATAAGGCAAACATTTCTTAGTTAAATCATCCAAATCCATTTGCCTGATATAATGACTATTAATCCAGTCAAGACGCTGGAGATTGAAAATGGCTCCGCCTTTTTGAACTCTTTCTAAGGAAAATTCTTTAATTAATTCCTTAAGAGAAAAAATCTCTTTTGTTGTCCCTGGATTCCAACCAAGTAAAACCATAAAATTAACCAAGGCTTCGGGCAAATAACCCTCTTTTTTATACCAGCCCATAGAAACAGCGCCGTGGCGTTTGCTTAATTTACTTTTATCCGGTCCTAAAATTAAAGGTAAATGAGCAAATTGAGGCTGGGGAAAACCAAGAGCTTGTCCAAGAAGAATTTGTTTAGGAGTATTGGAAATATGGTCTTCACCTCTGATAACGTGACTGATTCTCATCTCATAGTCATCAATAACCACACTGAAATTATAGAGCGGTGTTTTTTCATCTTTGGCAATACTTATATCGCCTAACAATCCTCCATTAAATTCTAATTTTCCTCGAATTAAATCATTAAAAACTATTTTTTTATCCGGGCAACGAAATCTAATAATTCCTTTTTTGGCTTTACCTTTCCGGTTACAAACATGCCGAGGAGCTTGTTTTTTAGCCATTTGTTCTTTTTTCTCTTTTTCTAATTCTTCTTTAGTATGGTCACACCAAAAGGCCTGTTTAGAATCAAAAAGTTTTTTAATGTATTTTTGATAAATCTTGGTTCGCTGACTCTGACGATACAAGGACAGTCCTTCGGTATCTGAAGAACTGTCCTTGTTAGGACCTTCATCCCATTTCAAACCGAGCCATTTAAGGTTCTCTATAATATCCTTTTCGTATTTTTTTTCTGACCTTTCTATGTCAGTATCTTCAATACGCAGAATAAACTTGCCTTTGTTCTTCTGAGTAAATAAATAATTAAAAAGAGCCGTCCGGGACGCGCCAAAATGCAAGGGTCCGGTTGGGCTGGGAGCGAACCTGACTCGTATTTCTTCTTTTTTTGACATAGTTCTTATTTCCCCATTTCAATCAATTCCTCGGCGATTTTTTGGGCGGCTTCCGGCTCGTAAAAACTTTGGGCGCTTTGGCTCATTTTTTGAGCTAATTCAGGATTGCCTAAAATTTGACTGACTTTACTTAGAAAAATATTGGGAGTTAGATTAGATTGTTCTAAGACCACTGTGGCCCCAGCTTGAGCATAAGCAAAGGCATTCTTTCTTTGGTGGTCAGAAGCAGCCTGCGGTATAGGAATTAAAATACTCGGTTTAGCGCAAGCGGCTGTTTCAAAAATACTGCCGGCGCCAGCCCGCGAAATAACTAAATCAGCTAAAAGATAAGCGGCCCCCATTTGATTTTCGTTTAAAAAAGGGAAAAAGTGATAAGCCGAGGACGAACTTTGTTTTATGGCTTTTTTAATCTGTTGGTAATTCTTAGGTCCGCATTGATGAATAATTTCGTATTTTTCCAAAAGTTGGGGTAAAATTTGGAGAATAAATTCATTTAACTTGCGGGCTCCCTGACTGCCGCCGAGAATAAAAATGACTGGTTTTTGACCAACCAAGCCAAAAATACCTTTAGCTTCTTCTCTCATTTTTTCATTGGTTAAAAGACAGATTTGGACAAGTTCTGAACGAACAGGATTACCCACTAAAGCGGTCTTTTCTAAAGGAAAATATTCTTTGGTTGAAGCAAAAGAAAGAGCAATTCTTTGAGATAATTTGCCTGCCCAGCGATTAGCTAAGCCGGGAATAGTATCTGACTCATGAATTAAAATAGGAATTCGGTAAAGCCAGCCGACTAAAACAACTGGCATACTCCCGTAACCGCCTTTGCTGAAAATGACATCAGGCATCCAGACATAGAGATACCAAAGTGATTGCACTAAACCAACCGGTATTTTCAAAAAATCAAAAATAGTCCAGATTGAAAAATAGCGCCTTAATTTCCCGGCTAAAATTGTTTTTGTTCTAATCCCTTCCTTCTGGAGAGGTTTTTTAGTAAAACCATTTGGTCCCAAAAAAAACATTTGTAAACGCGTTTCCTCTTCTGGGCCAATGGGAGCCATTGATTGGGTATGAATTTGTTTTAATTGTCTGGCTAAAGCAATAATGGGGAAAACATGTCCCCCGGTGCCACCGCCAGTAAAAAGTATTCTCATAATTTTATTCTGTATACTTAGATATATTAACCAGTATTCCTAAACCAGCTAATGAAAAAATCATAGCTGAACCACCATAGCTAATTAAAGGCAAAGGCAAACCAGTTAGAGGAATCAAACCAGAGATAGCCGCTATATTAATAAAGGCCTGAATAAACAACCAGCTAATAATGCCGCCGGCCAAAAGCTCGCCAAATCTATCAGGAGCATTTTTGGCAATTTTTAAACCGCGCCAAGCCAAAAGAACAAAAAGGATAACCAAAAAACCAGCGCCGATTAATCCTAACTCTTCAGCCACGATGGCAAAAATAGAATCACCAATTGGTTCAGGCAGATATCGCCATTTCTGAATACTATGGCCAAGACCTAAGCCAAAAAGACCACCAGAACCAATAGCTAAAAGAGCCTGATTAATCTGGTAACCAATGCCCTGAGGGTCCATTTCAGGATGCAAAAAAACAGTTAATCGATTGGCCCGATAAGCAGCTGTTTTAATTAAAGCAAAACAACCCATTAAAGCCAAGCCGCTCAATCCTAAAATGTAAGATATTTTCATGCCGGCTAAAAAATAAATAGCCAGGGCAACAGCCATCATAATAATCAAAGAACTAAGGTCAGGCTGAATAATAATCAAAAAACCGATCGTTCCGGCAACTACTAAAAAAGGTATTAAACTTTCTTTGATTAGCTGATAATTATCTTTACCTTTTCTGCTTAACAAAGCAGCTAAGTAAAGAATAAAAGATAATTTTGCCAACTCAAATGGCTGAAAGGAGAAAGGGCCCAAAGCAATCCAGCGTTTAGCTTCTCCATAACCATAACCAATTTTAGGAACAAAAACTAGAATTAAAAGAAAAATACTGAAAATAATTAGGAAAAAAGCAAGTTTTTGCCAATGTTTATAATGGATTCTTTGGCAAATAAAGAATAAAATAAGACCTAAAAAGACGCTAAATAATTGATGTCTCAAAAAATAATAACTTTCCCCAAAAGCATCTTGAGAAAGAATTATTGAAGGATTGGAAAGAACAACTAAACCCAAAAAAACTAAAGCAAAGGTGACAAAAATAAGAAAATAATCAGCTTGATGAGGTTTCATAGAATTCTATTTTGGGAGTCTTACTCCCAAAATTATAAATCATTGACTGCTTTAACAAATGCTTCGCCTCTCTCGAATTCGTGTCTGAAAAGACCAAAACTGGTAGCCGCCGGTGAAAGCAAAACAATATCTTTTTCTTTGGCTTCCTTTTCAGCCTCAGCTACCGCTTGCTCCATACTACTTAAGGGTCCGATTACTTTTAATTGGTTATCAGTTAATTCTATTTGATCTTCCAGGGCTTTTTTAAATTTAGGAGTAGCCGTACCTTCTAAAAAGATTATTTTTTTGACTTTTTTATTTACCATTTCAACTAATTGACTAAAGTCCAGATTTTTATCATTGCCTCCAGCAATAAGAATAATGTGTTTATTTGAAGGAAATGAATTTAAAGCAGCTAAAGAGGCCTCAGGAATAGTTGCTGTAGTATCATTAATATATTTAACTCCATTAATTATCTTAACTAATTCCAGCCGTCCTTCTAAACTCTTAAATTTATTAAGAACTTTTTTAATTGATTTATTGGAAACCTGATACAATTTAGCCACGGTTACAGCAGCTAAAACATTGTCAATATTATGTTTTCCCCTTAAAGAGATATCATCTAAAGAACAGATTTCTTCTTTTTTCCCGTCCGATAATGAGGCAGGATCCTGGTCAAGAAGTGGTTCGACCGGACTGGCCATAAAAATTTTTTCTCCCCTGACAAAAGCGCCTAATTTTTCTTTCTCTAAATTAGAAGTAAGACCGTTATCTTGGCTGTAATAAAATACCTGTGATTTAACTCCTTGAGCAAAATTTCTGACTATTTTATCGTCGTAATTAAGAATTAAATAATCCTTTGATTTTTGCCAACGGAAAATTTCCTTTTTATCTTCAATATATTCATTAATACTTTTATAGCGGTTAAGATGATCAGGAAGAATATTAGTGAATACGGCGCAATGAGGACTTTGGCGATGCGGCCTCAAGCCAGCTAACTGCCAACTGGACAGTTCTAAAACAACTAAACTTTCTTTATTAATTTTATTCAATTTTTGCAAAACAGAACTTCTGATATTGCCAGCTAAAAATACCTTGTTATGTTCTTTAGCTAAAAATTTAGCTATTAAGGTAGCCACTGTTGATTTACCTTTGCTGCCGGTTACCCCAATAATTGAGGCAGGGCAAAGTTCAAAAAATATACCGATGTCTGTTTCAATGGGCACTTTATGTTCCCGGGCTATCTCAAGATACTTGGATCTGTCCGGTACGGCTGGATTTCTAATGACCAAGTCAGTATTGATAAAATCTTCCGGCCGATGTTGATTAAGAACATATTTTATTGACTCCCCTTTAAGCTGTTCCAGGGATTCTTTAAGATCCTCTTTGTTTCTTAGATCAGTGACCAGAACTTTAGCTCCCAGACGACTAAAAAATTTAGCTACACCAACTCCTCCGCCATGTAATCCTAAGCCGATGACGGTTACTTTTTTGTTTTTGAAATCATTAATTTTCATAACTTAGAGAAGAGTTAGATAATTTTTTCAATGAACACTATTATTAAGCCGATAACGGCCATAACCCCGCCGATTATCCAAAAGCGCATAGTTACCTTTGTCTCAGGCCAGCCAATCGCTTCAAAATGATGGTGAATAGGGGTAGATAAGAAAATCTTTTTCCGGCGTATTTTTCTTGAAAGAAGCTGGATGATTACTGAGCCTGATTCAACAACTAAAATAAAGCCAATAAAAGGCAGTAAAAGAAAAGCATTAGTTAACATAGCAATAATTCCTAAAGTGATACCCAGGGACATTGCTCCGGTATCGCCCATAAAAAAGCGAGCTGGATGAATATTAAACCAAAGAAAAGCCAATAAAGCGCCGATAATCACTCCGCAAAAAACAGCCAAATCCATTTTTCCCTGAGAAAAAGCAATAACCGCATAAGAAGCAAAAGCGATTAAGAGGATACCGCCAACCAATCCATCTAAACCATCAGCTTCGTTAACTGAAAAGGCGGTAGCGACTAATATAAAAATAAAGAGCAGGATATACCACCAGCCAATATTGAAATCACCGACAAAAGGAATATGGACTAAATCCCATTCCAGTTTCCAAAAAAACCACCAAGCGCCAAAAGCAGCAATAACAGTATAAATCAAGAGACGATGTCGCATTTTCAATCCGCCGCCATTAGAATCTTTCCTAAAAATTCCTAATAGGTCATCACCCAAGCCGACCAAAGCCGAAGCAACCAAAGCGCCCAGCGGTAAAAGCGTTTCTCTGCGAGTGAGAAAATTTATTTTTTCAAGAATAGTCCCCTGACCAATTTGTCCCAACCACCAAAAAAGCAGAGTTAAAGTCAAAATAGTTCCCCAAACTAAAATCCCACCCATAGTTGGAGTTCCTTCTTTTTTCTTATGAAGTTTAGCAAAAATAGGCACTCCCTCAAATCTAATTTGTTTACCTAGACGATATTTATCAAGAAAATGAATTAAGGCTGGTGTCCAGGCCAAAGCAAAGACAAAAGCAATCGCCGCTAATCCTAAAATGCGAGAGAGGTGAAAAATATCAGGCATAATTTAAAGAATCAGGGAGAGTCCCTGTATTTTATCTTACCAGATATATGCTTCTTTAACCCAATTAATTAATTTTTCTGTTTCTGAAAATCTTTCTTGGGTTCCTAAAACAATAATAATTAAATATTCTGATGAGGGTTGTCCAATATAGTTTCTGATCTTATTTAAATTCTGCTCAATGACTAAAATCATACAACCCTGGGCTTCATTAGTATAGCCGGTTTTGCCGCCAACTATCGCTGGCCGGTTGTTTAATAATTGATTAGTATTGGTAAAATGATGATTAATTGTTCCATCGGCTGATAATAAATCGATGCTGGGCGTCTTCAAAATTTGCCAGATAATTGGCTTATTTAAACTATACTTGACTAATTCAGCTAAATCAAGAGCCGTGGAAAGATTAGCTGGATCATAGCCGGTTGGTTCAACAAAATGAGTATTTTCTAACTCTAATTCTTCGGCTTTTTTATTCATTAAAAGAACTAAGGACTGTCCCTTAGAAGAGTCCCCGAAAGCATCAGCCAGGGCCACGGCCGCGTCATTGCTTGATTCCATTAGTAAGGCGTAAAGTAAATTTTTAACAGAAATTTTTTCATTAACAACTAATCCACCCATATCACCATATGCCCCAATCGCCTCTTTAGTAACGGTAACTATTTGGTCTAAATTTATATTTTCTAAAACAATCAATCCGGTCATTAATTTAGTCAAACTAGCAATGGGTAAAACCTGTTCAATATTCTTTTGATAAAGAATTTTACCCGGTACCATTTTTTTCTGAAAAGCGTTGCTGGGTTCATTTTTCTCCGGTTTAAATGTTTCGACTGAGCTCACCATAGAAATTAAAGCAGCTTTTGCCTCAATTTCTGGTTGACTGACATTCCAATTGCGAATAGGCAGAAAATTAGGGTTGTTTTCCTTGGCTGTTGAAATGATAATACTGGAAATGGCATTAGCTAAACTGGGATTGAAATTGAAATCAGCTGTTAAGGAAGTTGAGATCGGAAGTTCAGCGGGTAAGGGATCGGCCTTTTGTTCAAGGTCAACATTGAACTGACTAAATAAAAAAGTAAAAGGATTGAACAAAATAGAAATAGTAGCTAAAAACTTAATCAACATCTATCTTCATAAAATAAATAACCCCCCTATCATTTTTCGACCTTAATTTTTAATTCCTTTAACTGTTCTGGACTGACCGGGCTGGGTGCCTCCATCATTAAGTCGCGGCCATCGCCTGTTTTTGGAAAAGCTATTATTTCTCTGATACTTTCTTCATTAAGGAGAATCATTAAAAGACGATCTAGGCCCGAAGCAATCCCCCCATGAGGCGGCGCCCCATACTCAAAAGCCCTTAATAAATGGCCAAATTTATCTTCTATTTCTTCTTTGCTTAAACCAACTAACTTGAATATTTTTTCCTGAATTTCTTTCTGATGTATCCTAATACTGCCGCCACCTATTTCATGCCCATTGAGAACTAAATCATGCTGCCAGGAACGGACTTTTAATGGGTCTTTGTCCAATAAAGGTAGGTCTTTTTTTTGAGGAGCGGTGAAAATATGATGGCAAGAATCATATCTTTTTTCCTGACTGTTCCATTCAAAAAGAGGCCAATTTAAAATCCAGACAAAAGCTAGTTCATGAGGATCTTTAGGGTCTTTTCTTAAGTCCGGTTTATCAGTGCCGTATTTTTTAATTACTTCCTGATAATCTAATTTTAAAAATGGTTTAAAAGTAAGTTTTTTGGATAAATTTTTGTCAAAGACAACTAATTCTTTAACAATTTTAATCATCAGTTTTTCAATCAGGTTTAAAATATTTTTTTGTTTAACAAAAGACATTTCTACGTCTAGCTGAGTAAATTCCGGCTGGCGGTCACCGCGTAAATCCTCATCACGAAAACAGCGGGCAATCTGAAAATACCTTTCTAACCCAGCAACCATTAACAATTGCTTTAATTGTTGAGGAGCTTGGGGCAAGGCAAAAAACTGTCCCGGATGAAGCCGGCTAGGCACCAAGAAATCTCTGGCTCCTTCAGGAGTGGATTTGGTTAAAATAGGTGTTTCTACTTCAACAAATCCCTGCTTGTCCATAAAATCCCGTATCAGTTTAATTACCTTGTGCCGCAGAACTAAATTATTCTTCATTTTTTGCCGGCGCAGGTCTAGATAACGATATTTCAATCTAATTTCTTCATTAACTTCTTTTTTGTCCTTATTTTGTCCTTCAGTAATTTCAAAGGGAGGTGTCTTAGCCTGATTTAATATTTCCAATTTCTCAACAGATATTTCAATTTCTCCAGTCGGCATATTGGGATTAACCATATTTTTAGGTCGTTGATTAACTTTTCCCTCAACACTAATAACCCATTCCGGCCTCAAAGAACTAGCTGCCCGATAAAGAGCTTTGTCTTTGGGAGTAAAGACTAATTGAATCAAATCGCTTTTGTCTCTTAAATCAATAAAAATAATTTGGCCGTGGTCTCTCCGTTGATGAACCCAGCCAGATAATTTGACTTGTTCCCCTACTTTTTCAATTGTTTCATTAATCAAAATACGTTTCATTTATTTAAACATCCTTTCTACTTTATTAACAAGTTCGCTTGGCGTCAAATCTGTTTTGATAATATAATCATCAGCTCCTAATTTTAATCCTTGATTAACTTCTTCCCGCTGACCCAAATTAGAAAGGACTAAAATAGTGATTTCTTTGGTTTGATTATCCTCTTTAAGTTTTCTAATTACTTCATAGCCATCCATGCCCGGCATTAAAATATCCAAGATAATCAAATCCGGTTTTTCTTTCTGGGCTAATCTCAAACCACATTGTCCGTCAATCGCTGTAAAAACCTGATAACCCTCTTTTTCGAAGCGACCTTGATACATTTCTAAAAGAAACTTCTCATCTTCAATAATTAAAATTTTCCTTTTTTTCTTTTCCATTAGATTGGAGCGATATTTTTGCTTTATGGAATAATAACTGACAATCGTTTTAAAAAATCCAAGAATAGGATATTCTTTGTTTCTAAGTCATTTGCTGCTTTTATGACCCAGAGTAAATTTTTTCTTGTTAATTTTTTTTTACAATAGCGACACTATCAATATCAGAAACGTAGGGCTCTGCTATTCCTATACTTACACTACCACAAACATAGACACTCAACAAATTACTCCCTAATTTATCAATATACAATTGATTTATCTCTTGCAAAATCTTTCTGTAATAGGGCTGAATTTTTCTTAAGCTAGCTTCATTGACAATAAAGCCGTTTTTATCAATTTTATACAGCATTAAAATGGATATTTACTCAATAATGATAACTTCGCCATCTTTAAGCACTTTAAATAACAATTTATTTTCTATCATGTATTCTACGGCCTTTTCTGCGCTTTCTGATTCTGCGTGGTCTGATTGGTAATGAGGAATTACTGAATAATTGAGAATTCCTAAACCATCCCAGATAATTTCTGATTGATCTTTATATGGTTTTACATTCGGATCATCCAATAAATCCATGCCCTTCAAGGTCGGAGCTAATACACAAACTCCAGCGCTATACCCTCCATATAAAATATTATCTTTTTCAACTAATTTTTCTAGGATATTATCAAAGCCGCTTAATCTCATAGCTTTTCTAAGCACAAAAAGATTACCTCCCCTAACCCAAATCACGCCAAATTCTGAAATCTTTTCTTCTAATTCGCTTTGTTTATTGAAATAATCACGTAAATCTACTATTTCAATATCCAGGCCCAATTCTTCAAGTTGCTCTATATCAGATTGTTCGCTTTTTTTCCTTCTTTCTAGGTCATCTGAAAAATCAAGCGCATTAGAGATATATGCGGTTTTTTTATTTTCTGCTGGCAATAGCTCTTTTAACTTATTGAGCTCGTTTCCTAATTTGTATGAAGATAAGTAAAATTTCATATTGTTGATTAAATTTATATAAATTAATTAACAAATAATGTACGGACCTTAAGATTTTAGTAATTATAATCTAACCTAAAAAAACTCTATTTTGTAAAATACTTCAAATCTAACCACCATCTCAATGATTAATTAATAATCTATTTCTCTTATTATTTTCAATCTAGCTTCTTGAGGATACAGATTATCTAATGATCGAATTTTATCTAAATCCATCCAAACGAGATAATATTGGTTGTCCTGATTCATCCTTTGTTTCTCTTCCCCACCTAATTTCGGCTGACCAGAAAATTCCTTGACGAGATAATAATATTCTCGTCTGCCCTGATTTTCTATTTCAAAAAGTAATTTATCTATTTTGGCGTCAATAGATAATTCTTCCTTAATTTCTCTAGTAATAGCTATTTCTATTGATTCATCCTCTTCAACTCCGCCGCCAGGAAAAACAAAATATTCTTGTCCATCTCTAATCCGACGCATCAATAAAATCTTATTATTTTTAATTATTACTCCGGCAACTCTCTTGAACATAACTCTATTCTATTATTTATCGTCTCTGATCTACCTTTTTACTCGCGTGCAAGCTCGCTCACAAAGAGAGGCTCCCTGAATAATTTCTTTACCGCCATTAAGACCTGTTGAAGTTAATTTGGTTTGGCGGATCTTTTCTTTTTTAGAATCTTGATATATTTTCTGATCTTCTTATCGTTATAGATTTTAACATGATGCTGTATTTCAAAAAAGACTTCTTTGCGTACGAGTCTAGTAAAATAAGAATCTAAAAAATTACCAATACGATCTATCTGCTTTAAAATTATGTTTTCTTTTCCTTGATACTCTTCTTGTAGATCCTTTTCTTTAATCACTGGTAATAAGTCACGGATAACCGATAGTTTAATGAATAGAATTGCGAGCCTGTCTATAATCATTCCTGGGGTTTCACTATAGAATCGCTCTTGATGGCCAGATGAAACACTTATTTGATCTGAAATCTCAATATCGATTTCCCTTATTAAATCGTTTCTGATTTGATTATTTTTATCTATTTCTTGTTTGGTCATAGCTATATATTCTGAGCCAAGTTCAACCATCCTAGCTAAATCTTCAAGATTCCATAATTCTTGATTCGTTTTTATGTTCAACCATATGAGGTGGTTTAGTTTTTCTTTATATCCAGGAATAGCTGACGAGTTATCTAGAAAATCAGAAAAAATTTTTGATATTATTTTGAAATTCAGTATGCTGTTAGTCATCAAATTTTTCAACAAAGCTTATATTTAAGAATCTTCTTAGAGAATAATCAAAAACTGCTTTGTTTTTGTAATACGAATTTGGAAACAGTTTCACTTGTTTTCCAAGTAGTGTGGCACATATCGCTATATGCAACCTATCAGTATTTACTTGCTCGTATTTTTGCAATACATTAATTAATTCGTTAAGAGGTTTGGTGGCATATCCGTTGTAAGATATATCACTATTCGATCTTGGCAATGTCTGTAATATTGATTCTTTGTCCGATCGGAAAGTGTTGAGAACGCCTTCCTCTGAAGGCACTGGAAAAAATTTATTGTAAAATACACAATCGTGCCATAAGTATACTTCGCCACGTGTAAGCCTGTCTTCTAGAAATTTTGCAGAAACTTTTTCTCGACAAAATATTGTTAGATTACTCGAAATATTATTTAAGACTTCAATTTGCTTTTCACCAAATATTGTGTGCGGAAGAATGACTATTTCACTATATAAAGCAGGTTTTTTAATCAAAAAGTCTCTGACATCAGAATAATAATCAATGAAATTACCGCCACCGTCTATAAACAGTACATCATTATATTTGGGCGAAGAAATATCTATATAGCGCTCCGAAATATTAAGTAACGATAGTAATTTTTTTGTTCCATGCCAAACAAGAGAATCGCCATAATTACCAGGGAATCGAAAGAAGTCGATACTGGTATTTTTATATTTACTCAGATATTTCTTTAAATTAAACTCTTTCATAATCAGATGACTTTTATGCAGAACCTTGTTTCAATCTACATACGAAAATTCTTGAGCGAAGATATGCATTTACCGATGTCATAAATTTTAACTCTAGAGTTTTTGCAATCTTAAATTTTGATTTCAGGATGATTTTTTCCAGCATTTCGTATTCGCTCGTATAAACTACCAATTTTCCTTCATGATTTAATGTCTTTTGGGAGTATTCAATAAAACATTGATAAAGATTTTCTAAGTCTTCATTTTTTGATATAGACATACCGAACGGCAAATCAGACGTAATTACATCAAATCTGCCTAGATCGGGCTCGTCAAAAACATCTTTTTCTTTAAGCTGTATTTTTTTTACCAGTCCAGCTCTTTTTATATTTTGCATAGCTAAAGAAATATGTTTTTTATTGTTATCAAAACCAATCAGTTGTTTTAGGTTTGGATAACATTGACCAGCCTCAATAAGCAACGTTGCGCTTCCAAAAAAAATATTCAAGTATGAATCCGCGTTTTCTAATCCGCATAAAGAATTTACTGCGTATGCAATCGTTGAATTCATCGCGCCACTCATATTTCTTAGCTTATAGTCTCTTAAAGACAAAGGTCTTGGTGTAATTCGAACACCAATTTCCCAAACTTCATTAGGTTTTACAATGTGTATTTTCATGTCCGCCTCCTCTTTCTCGATCAGTCCATATGTTTTTTGTATATATTCGGCAATACTACGAACTTCTGGAGAATCTGATCCGGCACAAGTAATTTTAAAAGTTTTAAATGCACCTTTGTCCCCACTGATGACTACTTCTATGAGATTACCTAAGATTGATTTATGGTTGAAAATGTAAAACGGATTATACTTAGAATTTTGTACTACAATATATACCCGAGAAACACTTCTTAAATTTTTGATTTCAGTAAGGTCTTGTACAAAATCCAAATAAAAAGAATCTGCCCCTTCTTTAATAATGCGAAGATTTGGGTATTGGCTTATTTCATTTAAAACAATTTCTCTTAAACCAGTGATAAAATCTAATTTGATTTCTGGTTTTGACTTATTCATATATTTAATCTGATTTGGTCAAAAACTTTATCAACCCCTATTCTTTCCATACAGAATTCCTCGCAACAGTCTATTTCCTCTTTTCTTGAATTATGCTTACAAAGCTTATGTCTGTTTCTATCATAAATGGGCACAGAATGCTTAGACATATGTGTATAGTCAGGACGAATTGCTCCAAAAATAACAAAAGCTCTCTTTTTAAAACTTTGTGCAATTATTGCAGGACCGGAGTCATTCCCGATAAAAAATTTACAATGCCTAATAAGAGATACCATCTCGATGAATGAGTAATGTTTTTCAAGTATCACGCATTTAGTATTGTATTCTGTTTCTAGTAACCTTGATAACTCGACAAATTTTTTATACTCCCATTTTCTTTTCTTCTCCTCCCATCTACTTGTAAACGGAGCAATAAGAATATATTCACCTTTAATAAGGTTATCCCAGTCATTTTTTAGTATCGGAATGTCTTTGGTATTTACATTGCCAAAGCCGATTGATTCCATGTATCCCTGTATGTATGTTTTTTGGTTATCACTAAGTTCATAAACCAGTTTTATCATTATGTCGCAGTCAATTTCTCCTGAATTAACTTGATTGTATCTATATACTTTGTCATAGGTGTTGAATATTGATTCAGCGCCTTTTATTTCTGTAGCTAAATAAATCCGATTAACATATTTTGACAAAAATCTTGCGATTGGTTCAGTCATTATTACATCTCCTAAATTTCTACTACGAACCAAGCAGACTGATTTGATTTTTCCACTTTCTATCTTCCTTCTAAAATATTTCCCATACCAAAGCGATAGTATAGAGTCATAAACAATCCTATCTTCGGGTATAATCGCTCCCCAAAATGTTCTATGTTCAGAAAACCATCTTTTGTTAATTTCATCAATATTGTCCTTAAAATCTTCAACGTATTTCTTAATAGTCCTAATCCTTTCTAACCAAGGTGAATCGGTATCAGAGGTAGAATCACTTTCAAACGATGCCAATTTTTCCCATTTCTTATATATTGCATCTGCCTTATCTCTAAATTCAAAATGCAATAATCTGGCTTCATCTTTCGGCACAATAAACGGATTCCGGTTATATTCTCCAAAAAATTTGGGATTGTTTTCTGTTTTTACATAATGTCCGCCTACGACAATTTCTATGTCTTCGTGATTTTTAACTATAGCCTTCCTAAAGTGACCATATTCCTGCCATTCTTTTTCCGGCCATGGATAATAATATTTCATCGTATCTATTGCATTTACAGGAGCGCATGTGTAATCAGAAAGCGTATGATCAAACAGCGCATTCGCCCAACCAATAGTTGCATAAGGAATACAATTATCTTCTAGGCGAACTATAAAATCATGGATGGTTTTATCTCTTATTGAAAGAAACTCATCAGCATCCAAAAAAATAAACCAATCGATTTTGTAGCTCGTGTTAGCATAATTGAGTAATCTATTTGCGATTTTTGCGTGATCAAAAACAGGGTCTTTTTCTTTAATTACAACAACCCTCGGATCGTCTTTGTATAAATCCAATACCTTATTTGTATTGTCAGTTGAACAGTGATTAACGACGAATATATAATCAAAACCAAGATCAAGATGGTATGAAATATTCAAATCAATGTATGATTCTTCGTCTCTAACAGACATAAGAATCGCTACAACATTATCTGTTTTGACATATTCGCTTGGCATTTTTAAATTTTGACTTTAACTCCTCATATAAAATCTCATCTAATACATACTTAAACTTATAAAACGCGGGGTGGGTAGGATAAGTAGCATGGAATAACGTTACATTGTCTAAGTTTTCTATGTCGGCATTCGAAGTTTCACTAATTAGCATGTACTTCTTCTTAGGTAAAATGAATAATTCATCATTCGCAAAATACCTCGTAAGTGCGGCTGCCAATGCTCCTTGTTCGTCATGGTGAGTTTGTTCATTATATTTTATGTTCTTCCGCCACCAATCAAATTCTTTAATCAAATCGTTTGAAATATCATGTCCTGTTTTTTGTATAAAAAACCCAGCATTTACAAAAGGTGTGTCTAGGGTTGCTTTCTTGTGCATCGCGCCATGCTGATAAGGTTGACCAAAAAACTCATCCATGATGGCAAATTTTATTTTCGGATTGGACAAAATTAAATCAATCTCTTCGGGATACTTCAACAAAAACACGTCAGAATCTACGTAAAATTCATCTTGATTAACATCCAATCTCGATGAAGGGCACCACTTTAGCCATGTTGCCTTAGACGTAATGCAAAACTGTGAGTTCTCATCTGAAGGAAACTCTCTAATATCTACACCTGCATCTAATTGCTTTGAAACGAAGCCGGCATTGTCCGTATAAATAATGTACTGATGATTACTTCCAAACTGTTTTCTGAAAGAAAGGACGCTGTAGCGAAGCAGTTCAATGTTTTTTGATATGTGTCCTCTCCAAATTGACCACCGGAAAATCATATAAAGTTAATCTTTTTAAGAAAATCCCTAATGGTTTTTGCATAATCATATGCAGAAAGGCTCCTACTGTTAGCTTCGTTCATACTGTTTCTTTCTTTCTCGTCTAATCTCGCTGCTTTGAGAATTCCGTTTGAAAACTCATTTTGATCGTACGGATTAACCCATATACATTCATCATCGGTATAGATGTCCTTTACGCCATCAACATTGCTACCGATAATCACATATCCCATACCGGCAGAAAATAACTTAGCTTCAATCGCAGTATGTGGAATAGGATCCATAGTAGATGGAACGCAAACAATATCAGTATTTTGAGTACGAAGTATGGTCTGCCATATCTCTGGATTGAAGTCGTCTATTACGATCGTCCTTGGAATCTCCTTCTCATACTTTTTTAGAAGTTGAAAATAATCATCCTCCCCGGAATTATTTGGAGCTTGTATAATCATGTAATGGTCAGGCAACGACTCAGTAATCTCTTGCCATGCTTCTAGTAATTCCTTTAATCCTTTGGCGATAGAAGCTCTGCCCCAGCTAAAAATAATTTTAGATTTTGAGTCAATGTTTATACTAAACTTTTTAAGCTCAGATATATCGAATTTTTGGTTAAGGAATTTTTTATAGCGTCCAAAATAAAGACCGTTTACTAGATAATCATTTTCGGTAAAAGAGAGACCATAATCATTTGTTAGGTGTTGCGAAAAGTTTCTACCTATTGCAAGTACGGAGGCAGTGGGATTATTTTGAATTGCTTGAAAGGCTTTTTTTTCAAATCCTACTCTTTTTTGTCGCCACTCCTCATCTCCAAATTTATGGTTTAAACCGGTACTACGGGGCATGTAAAAACATCTTAACTCTTTGCCAAAGATTTGCTGTTTGAATTTATGAAAAAGCAAAAAAGGAGTGTCATGCAGCATTAAGATATTATCATCTTCGTCTTTTAGAATTACATTCAGAGCTGTAGCTAAAGATGCACATGCATACTCCCATTGAGGAAAGCTCTGCCACATATCGAATTCGTTAAAACCAGCGGTACCATTACAAAGGGGGATAAGGTGGCCGCCAGTCTTTTTTACGAGTTTGACACTATCTTGAAGGCGTTTCTGATTAAATATTTCTCCATCCGGATCCACAGAAATATAAGCCAAACTAATTTTGATTTTTTCAGAATTTACCAACTCATTTAAAGAAGAAATGGTATCTTGCATAGTCGTACCAATACCACAATAGTAAGTACTGATACCGTCATATGATGCAATGATTAAGTGTTTTCCCATATTATTTCTCGATAGCGATGTGATCTCCAACATTTACTTTCAGAATATCTTCAGCTGATGCAAGATTAGCGGCAATTTCAAGAGTGTCGTTGCTTCCCCTGTAGCATAGCAATTCTCCGCTTGCAACCTCACTGAACGTGTTGGAAACTTTTATTAGGTAAAAAGTATTATTAACGTTTACTTTTAAGAAATCTTTCTTATTAAAATTACTACTGAGAGAAATGTTGGTTTTGATATTACCGAACCCATCTATATAGGTAATGACAGGCACCTCATCATCAAGAGCATGGATAAGGACGAGTTTATCTCTATCAATCGGCTCAACTATATCAAAGTTGCCCTTAGTAATTTCTATAGCAGCAGGCGTAAACAAATCTCTACCATGAAAAGTAGTTGATTTCACGGGTCTAAATTCTTCTTTTATTACATATGTCTTACAAGAGGACCCAAGTTCCTTTAAAATATAGTGGAATAATCCATTGTTTGGGCCTATAAATTTGTAATTCCCTCTGTCTATGTAAATCGGTTCACGTTTATTTCCAACTCCGGGATCGACCACACAAATAAAAATAGTTTGATCTGGAAAGTACTCATATACTTTATGTATCACGAAAGCACCGCTCAATATTGAAAATTGTTTAATACTGTGATCAATGTCAATAATCTGTGCGCTAGGAAAATCTTTCAGGATTAACGCCTTCATTGAAGCAACGGAAAAATCGAAACCGAAATCTGTTATTATTGCGAAAGTTTTGTTCTTCATAAATTTATTTCAAAAGCTCATTACTCGAAACCCCCAACGCTCCAACGATTTTTTTCAAAGTTGAAAGAGTGAGATTCATACAAACATTTTCTATATTGCTTATATACGCTCTATCTACATCCAAATCCTTCGCAAAATCACGTTGTAATAAACCTTTCTTTAAACGTATCCTCTTTAAGTTTTCTAATTACTTCATAGCCATCCATGCCCGGCATTAAAATATCCAAGATAATCAAATCCGGTTTTTCTTTCTGGGCTAATCTCAAACCACATTGTCCGTCAATCGCTGTAAAAACCTGATAACCCTCTTTTTCGAAGCGACCTTGATACATTTCTAAAAGAAACTTTTCATCTTCAATAATTAAAATTTTCCTTCTATTTTTTCCCATTAGATTTATTTCTTCCCCTTCACCGGCAACTCAAAATAGAAAGCGCTGCCTTTACCTTTGCCTTCTGATTCAACCCAGATTTTGCCTTGATGCGCTTCAACTAATTTAGCGGCTAAGTATAGTCCTAAACCAGTTCCTTCAGTATGCATTCTGGTTACCTCTTTGCCGCGAGAAAACTTTTCAAAAAGAGTCACCTGTTCCTCAGGAGAAATGCCAATGCCCGTATCCTCAATACTAAACCTCACTTTATTTTTCTCTGCTTTAAGACGAATGGTTGCCCCGCCTTCTTTAGTATAATGGAGAGCATTGTCAATTAGATTTTGAATAACCTGTCTGATTTTCAAAGAATCAGCTTTAACTTTAGGCAGTGCCTTTTCTGGTTTGATATATTTTAAATAAAGTCCTTTTTTAGCGATCATCTGACTGAATTCCTTAACCATGCTTTCAGTTAATTCGTCTAAGGCCAGCGGCTTAAAATCAAACTCCAAGCGCCCTGCTTCAATCCGGGAAACAGTCAGCAGATCTTCAACTAATTTAATTAAACGTTCGTTGCTTAAATATACCCTTTCTAAATGCTCTTTCTGTTCTTTATTGGTCGTTCCCCAAGCGCCTTCTAAGAGCATTGAAATATAGCCCTTAATAATACTTAAAGGCGTTCTTAATTGATGTGAAGCTAATGAAATAAACTCTGATTTAGCTTTATCTAATTGTTCCAGACGGATATTTGCATCTCTTAAACTTTTTGTCTGACGATTAACCTCTTTCTGGAGCGTCTTGGAAAAATCCTTCATTTCTTCATAAAGCCGGGCATTTTCAAGAGCAATGGCTGCTTGGGCGGCAATCGCTTCCAATGTTTTAATATCCTCATTAGTAAACATATCACCTGACTTTTTAAATGACAAGAGGAATAAGCCGACTAACTTCTCTTTAACTAACAAAGGAACAGCCAAAGCAGTCTTAAGTTTCTCCAAGTCCTTAATCAAAAGGAAGCTTTTATCAAATCCGATTTTTTCCGCCTGTTTCTTTTTCAATTCCTCCAAGACCAAAACTTCTCTTTGTCTTTTGAAATAAATAATTAGCTTTTGCAGGGCTTTTACGCCCTGAATAGGTCTGGAAATCTCTTCTTCTAAAATAATCACCTCTATCCTGGCTATCCTTAAGGTCTGGCTGATTTGTTCTTTTAAAATATTAATAACTTTATCCAAATCCAAAGTCCGCGACAAAACATCAGAAATATTAGCCATTAATTCCTGGGGCCGATATTCTCCCTTAAATAAAAATGTATCAGTAATTCTTTTCAGCCAATCATAAAGAGGCCTAAAGCCAATAGCCACTAAAAAGGCAACAATCAAACCAATAATGATTTGTGACTTAAAGGTGTAAATCCCGCCAAAAATCACCCAACCCAACAAAAAAGCCGCCAAAGCGTAAGCGGCTGTAATC
>CAYOWE010000006.1:0-2989 GCA_964407595.1 uncultured Candidatus Saccharibacteria bacterium
ATGATCAATAATCAATAACCAAGAAACAAGATACAACCAATGACCAATAACCAACCACCGAGTAAGCACAATTTTGATTTAGAAGAGAGGACTACTGAATTTGCAAAAAGAGTCATTCGTTTATGTAAAGTATTGTCTAAAAATCCAATGAATAATCGTCTTATAGGACAAGCAGTTGGATCAGCAGGTTCGATGGGTGCAAACTACCGAGAAGCTAATGATGCTTTAGGTAGGAAAGATTTTTTTCATAGAATGAGAATTGCTCGTAAAGAAACAAAAGAAATAATTCATTGGCTTGAACTTATTGAGGAAGCAAATCCAAAATTCAAACCGAGAATGCAAAACCTTAAAGAAGAAGCAATTGAATTGAGAAATATATTCTCTGCTATTATCAATAAATCAAAATAATTTTGGTTATTGATTATTGAAATTTGTTTGGTGTTTGTTTCTTGGTTATTGTATCTTGTATTGGCTATTGACTTTTTTTCTAAAAGGACTAAAATAATTATTAATTGATGTTTAAATAATAAACAGGGATATTTTGTTTAAAAAATATCTCTTTTGGTACTTATTTTTTCTTTCCCCCTTTTAAACATTTAAAAAAGATTTACCCCGTTAGAGATATGTTATTTCTTTGGTTTATCCCTGTTCTCGGAATCTCTAGCGGGGTTTACCTCCCTAAAAATTTTGAGGGGTTTTTTAGCTTTTATGAATAACGTAAAAACTAAGAGTTTTTCTAAATCAAAGGTCTCTCTGCATCTGCCCTATTTGTTAACTCTCCAAAAAGAGAGCTGGCAGTGGTTTTGGTCAGAGGGGCTAAAAGATCTTTTTTCTGAAATTTTTCCTATTCGCGACCATACCGGCAAAGAGCTTGAACTCTGGTTTTTAGATTATAAACTTGATGATCCAAAATATAAAACTGATTTAGAGGCAAAAAGGAATAACGGTTCTTACGAAGCATCTTTACGAATCAAAGCAAAGTTAATTAATCTCAAAACCGAAGAGGTTAAAGAACAGGAAGTTTTTTTAACTGATTTCCCCTTGATGACAGAAAGGGGAACTTTTATTGTTAATGGAATTGAAAGAGTGGCAATCGCCCAGCTTATTCGCTCCCCCGGAGCTTTTTTTAATCTTCAGGCAACCAGAGGAAGAAATCGTTTTGGCGCTAAAATTATTCCTAACAGAGGGGCTTGGCTTGAATTTGAAACCGACGCTTCTGGATTTATAGGGGTAAAGATTGATCGAAAAAGAAAAGTGGCAGCAACTACTTTATTAAAAGCGCTTTCCGGTTTAAATAATAAGCAGATAAAAGAGATTTTCCAGGATGTGGACCGCGACCCAGAAATAAAATATATTGAGGAGACCTTAAAACGAGACCTGACTAAGGATCAACCGGAGGCCTTAGTTGAAATTTATAGACGTTTAAGGCCGGGGGATTTAGTAACTCCCGATACGGCAAAAGAATTGATTGAGAGCGTATTTTTTAATTTTGGAAGATATGATTTGTCCAAAGTCGGCAGATGGAGAATGTGGCAGCGCCTGCCGGCGCTGCGCGAAATTAGGCGAAAGAAAAAGGTTGAAGAAAAAATTACTCCAGAAGATAGAATATTGAAGCCAGAAGACATAATAGAAGTTATCCGGGAAATTATTAGGCTAAACAATAATCCTGAAGCTAAGGCAGACGAAATTGACCACTTGGGAAACAGAAGGGTAAGAACCGTTGCTGAATTTCTCCAAAACAGGGTCAGGGTGGGGTTAATGAGGATGGAAAGAATTGTAAAAGACAAAATGTCCACTTTAGATGTTAGTACTTTAACCCCGGTTCAAGTAATTAACCCCAGGCCGGTTATGGCGGTTGTTAAAGAGTTCTTCACTTCTTCCCAGATATGCCAATTTATGGATAATGAAAATCCCTTAGCTGAGTTAGAACATAAAAGAAGATTGTCGGCTACCGGGCCGGGAGGGTTAACTCGGGAAAGAGCGGGGTTTGAAGTTAGAGATGTTCAACCTTCTCATTACGGAAGAATTTGCCCAATTCAAACTCCTGAAGGCCCTAATATTGGATTGGTTAACCACTTAGCTTCCTTTGCCAAAGTTAATCCTTATGGATTTATTGAGACGCCGTATTTTAAAGTGGAAAATGGAAAAGTTACATCTAAGATTAAATATCTCAATGCTTTTGAAGAAGAGAAATATAATATTGCTCACGGCGGTGAAGCGATTAATGACAGAGGAAATATTATCCATAAAAAAGTTGAGGCAAGAATAAAAGGAGAGCCAGGATTAATTGATAGGAATAAAATTGACTTTATGGATGTTTCTACTGAGCAATGTTTTTCTGTTGGAACATCTCTCATCCCCTTTTTACAAAATGATGATGCAAACCGAGCTCTGATGGGTTCAAATATGCAGAGACAGGCAGTGCCTTTAGTAAAACCAGAGGTGCCTCTGGTTTGTTCAGGGGTAGAGGAGAGAGTGGCTAGGGATTCAGGCCAGGAAGTAATTGCCGAGGAAGACGGGGAAGTAATTGAAGTTGATGCCGGCCATATTGAGGTGAAGCAGAAGAGCCAGAGGAAAAGTTATGACTTGAGGACCTTCGTTAGAACTAATCAATACACTTGTTTCCATCAAAGACCGGTATCTCAAAAAGGGCAAAAAGTTAAAAAAGGAGATATTTTGGCAGACGGTGGAGCAATTTCTCGGGGGAGATTAGCTTTAGGTCAGAATGTTTTAGTTGCTTTTTTGTCTTGGCAAGGATTAAACTTTGAAGATGCAATTATTATATCGGAGAGGTTAGTAGAAAATGATTGTTATACTTCAATTCACCTTGAAAATCTCACTTGCGATGTCAGGGAAACAAAATTAGGACCGGAAATTACTACTTGCGACATCCCTAATATTTCGGAAGAAAAATTAAAAGATTTAGACGAGGAGGGAATTGTCAGGGTTGGAGCTGAAGCTGGACCGAACGATATTTTAGTTGGTAAAA
>CAYOWE010000006.1:3089-6422 GCA_964407595.1 uncultured Candidatus Saccharibacteria bacterium
GGAATTGTCAGGGTTGGAGCTGAAGCTGGACCGAACGATATTTTAGTTGGTAAAATCTCGCCAAAAGGAGAGGCGGGTTTAACTGCTGAAGAAAGATTGTTAAAGGCAATTTTTGGAGAGAAAGCAAGAGACGTTAAAGACACTTCTTTGCTAATGGAGCATGGGAAGCGAGGGAGAGTGATTGAAGTAAAGGTTTTCTCCAGAGAACAAGGACATAAATTGGAGCCCGGGATTATAAAGAGAATTGAGGTTGAGATAGCGGTGGTTCGGAAAGTTCAGGCCGGAGATAAATTGTCTGGCCGCCATGGAAACAAAGGAGTAATTTCTAGAGTTATGCCAGTAGAAGAAATGCCCTTTTTAGAGGATGGAACTCCAATAGATATTATCCTAAATCCTTTGGGCGTGGCTTCAAGGATGAATATCGGACAGATATTAGAAACTCACCTTGGCTTAGCTGCTAAAAAATTAGGATATGTGGCGATATCCCCGGCTATGGCTGGCGCTGTTGAGGCAGATATTAAAGAAGAATTGAAAAAGGCGGGTTTTCCAGAAGAAGGAAAGCTTGCTTTATATGATGGAAGAACTGGTCTTCCATTTTTTGAAAAGATTACGGTTGGTTATATTTATATGATGAAGCTAATCCATATGGTTGAAGATAAAATCCATATGCGTTCAATTGGACCATATTCTTTAATTACTCAGCAGCCATTGGGTGGTAAGGCTCAGTTTGGAGGTCAGAGATTCGGAGAGATGGAGGTCTGGGCTTTAGAAGGATACGGAGCAGCTAATATCTTGCAAGAGATGTTAACCATAAAGTCAGATGATGTTTTAGGAAGAGCGGCAACTTATGAGGCGATTTTGAAGGGAGAGCCAATCAAAAATCCAAGCATCCCGGCCTCATTTAACTTACTTGTCAACGAGCTTAAATCTTTGGGGCTTAGTATTGAGGTGAAAGAGAAAGGGAAAGAAGGAAAAAACAAATAATTAAAAATTAAAAATTATTACTATGAGGGTTCAAGATTTAGAAGCAATAAGAATAAAACTTGCCTCTCCAGAGAAGATTTTGAATTGGAGTTACGGTGAGGTTACTAAACCCGAAACCATTAATTATCGAACCCAGAAATTTGAAAAAGATGGTCTTTTTTGTGAAAGAATTTTTGGTCCGGGAAAAGATTATGAGTGCTATTGCGGTAAATATAGAAGAATTCGTTACAAGGGGATAATTTGCGATAGATGCGGAGTTGAGGTAACAAAATCATCGGTGAGGAGGGAAAGAATGGGGCATATAAAGTTATCCTGTCCGGTTTCTCATATTTGGTTTTTGCGGGGAGTTCCTTCAAGAATAGGAATGGTTTTAGGTATTCCTATGCAGCAATTGGAAAAAGTAATTTATTTTGCAGCTTATATTATTACTAACGTTAATAAAGAAGCAAAGGAAAAAACTTTAAAAGAGGTTGAGAAAGAATACAAAATTAAAACAAAAAATAAAAAATCCTTGATAAAGTCAGGACAAAAAATAAAAAACAAAAAAGAATTAAAAACCGATTTAGAGGAATTGAAGACAGCGAGGAACAAAACAAGGGAAGAGATTTTAGGGATTAAACCCTTAAGAGTTTTTTCTGAAGTTGAATATTATGATTATTCTTTGAAATATGGTGAAATCTTTGAAGCGGGAACAGGAGCTGAGATATTAAGAAAGATTTTTGAGAAGGCCGATTTAAAAAAAGAGATTAAGAATTTGAAAAAGGAGGAAGAAAAAGCAACGTCAATATCTCGGAGAAAAATTTTAAGACGTCTAAGGTTTTTAGAGGGATTGATTAAAGCTGGTATTAAACCCGAATGGATGTTTTTGACTGTTATTCCTATCTTGCCTCCTGATTTAAGACCGATGGTTCAATTAGATGGCGGTCGTTACGCTTCTTCTGATTTGAATGACCTTTATCGGAGGGTAATCAATCGAAATAATCGCTTAAAATACTTGCTGGAAATCGCTGCTCCGGAAGTGATCGTTAGAAATGAAAAAAGAATGCTCCAGGAAGCGGTTGATGCTTTGATTGATAACGGAATGAGAAAAGGAATTTTGACTACGGCTACTACTGGAGGAAGAAGGTTATTAAAATCTTTAGCTGATATACTTAAAGGGAAACAAGGGAGATTTCGCCAGAATCTTTTGGGAAAGCGAGTTGATTATTCGGGGAGGTCGGTAATTATTGTCGGTCCGAAATTAAAACTTCATCAGTGCGGACTTCCCAAGAAAATGGCTTTGGAATTATTTAAGCCCTTTGTTATTAAGAGAATTTTAGATAAAGAACTTGCCTATAATGTTCGGGGAGCTTCAAAATTAATTGAACAGGGAACCGATGATGTCTGGGCAATTTTAGAGGAAGTGGTCAAAGATAAACTGGTTTTATTAAATCGTGCTCCTACCCTTCACCGTTTAGGAATCCAGGCATTCCAACCGGTTTTGATTGAAGGAGAATCAATTGAGGTTCATCCTATGACTTGTAAGGCATTTAACGCTGATTTTGACGGGGACCAGATGGCGATTCATGTTCCTTTAAGCGAAAAAGCTCAAAAAGAGGCAAGAGAGATAATGTTATCTACTCTTAATTTACTAAAGCCTGCTACCGGCGTTCCTGTTGTAGCTCCTACTCAGGATATCATCCTCGGCTGTTATTGGGTTACCAAAATAAAGAAAGGAGCAAAAGGAGAAGGAAAGAATCTCTCTAGTCCGGAAGAGGCAATTATGGCTTATGAGTTTGGCGACGTGGATTTACGGGCTCGTATTCGTGTGCGAATACAAACTATCTTGACAGAAACATCTGTTGGACGCATTTTATTTAACGAAACTCTGCCCGAAGATCACCTTTTTGTTAACGAATTAATAAATTCAAAAAAATTAGAGAAAATAGCAGGTGAGATTATTGAGAAATATAAACAGGAAATAATTGAGGATACTTTAGATAAAATTAAAGATTTGGGATTTGAAAGCGCTACAATTTCTGGAATAACTTGGGGGATGGATGATTTGATTGTTCCTCCGGAGAAAGAAAAAATTATTAAAACTGCTGAGAAAGAAATTGAGTTGATTGAAAATCATTTTAAAAGAGGCCTGCTTTCCAGAGAAGAAAAAAGCAGTAAAGTAATTGAGGTTTGGACAAAAGCAAAATCAGAAATTGAGAAATTACTGCCAAAAACCTTGCCTGAAATGGGTTCAGTATTTTCAATGGTTGATTCGGGGGCAAGAGGGTCTTGGACTCAGCCAGTTCAAATGGCGGGAATGAAGGGCTTGGTAATTAATCCAGCCGGCCAAATTATTGAGTTGCCGGTAAA
>CAYOWE010000006.1:6522-7579 GCA_964407595.1 uncultured Candidatus Saccharibacteria bacterium
ATTGTCAAGAAAGGAGATATAATCAACTGGAAAGCGGCAAGAAAAATAAGCGAGCAAGGAATTGAAAAAGTTAAGGTCCGCTCGCCAATTAGTTGTAAGTCAGTCCGGGGAATTTGTCAGAGATGCTATGGTTGGAATCTTGGGGTAAATAAACTGGTCCATAAGGGAGAGGCGGTAGGAATTGTTGCCGCTCAGGCAATAGGAGAACCCGGTACCCAGTTAACGATGAGGACTTTTCACACCGGAGGAGTAGCCGGCGGCGGCGGTGATATTACTTTTGGTCTTCCCCGAATCCAGGAGATTTTTGAGGCAAGGATACCTGGAGGAAAGGCAGAAATTTCTCGGGTTGAAGGGAAGGTATTAGAAATAACCCCGGAGAGGGTAATTAGGATTAAATCCAAAGCCCAAATATCAAATATCAAATCAAATCCAAAATCCAAAGGGGCCAAAAAAGACGGGATTGTTGAGTATAAAATATCTCTTAAAACAGCAGTTTTCGTGGAAAAAGGGCAAGATATCAAAAAAGGACAGCAGCTTTGCGAAGGGAGTTTAGATTTAAAAGAACTATTTAAAATAAAAGGTAAAGAAGAGACCCAGCGGTATGTCTTGGAAGAGATTCAGAAAATTTATGTTTCTCAGGGGGCAGTTATTCACGATAAGCATGTTGAAGTGATAATTCGCCAGATGTTTTCCCGAGTAAAAATTAAAGAAGCGGGAGATAGCGCTTTTACAATTGGAGAAGTTGTTGAAAGAGCTAAGTTTCTTGAAGAAAACACTAAATTAAAAAAAGAAAAAAAGGAATCGGCAAAAGCAATTACTATTCTCTTGGGGATTTCTCGAGTATCTCTGACCACTGATTCGTTTTTGTCTGCCGCTTCTTTCCAAGAAACCTCCAGAGTTCTAATTAGAGCAGCTCTTGAGGGAAAGGAGGATAAATTGCGAGGACTTAAGGAGAACGTGATTATCGGGAAACTCATTCCCGCAGGAACCGGGTTTAAGAAATAAGAACCTGCTCGGCTTTGCTCGCAGAACCTTGAATGTTTGCCCTTCGGGCAAG
>CAYOWE010000006.1:7679-19106 GCA_964407595.1 uncultured Candidatus Saccharibacteria bacterium
CCTTCGGGCAAGCCATTGTCTAAGAACCTGCTCGGCTTTGCTCGCAGAACCTTGAATGTTTGCCCTTCGGGCAAGCCATTGTCTAAGAACCTGCTCGGCTTTGCTCGCAGAACCTTGATTCGCTATTGTATAGATATATAATCTTGAATTAAGGAATTTTGAATCTAAAATTAAAAATTAAAAACAAAGAGATAAGCTCTTTGTTTTTAATTTGACAGTATAGTGATATAATAAAACAATGAGAAGACATAACAAGGCCTTCACTCTAATAGAACTATTAGTAGTAATTGCAATTATTGGTTTATTGGCAAGTATTGTTTTGGTATCTCTAAAAGAAGCCAGAGAAAGAGCCAAAGTTGCTGCAGGCCTTAATTTTGCTGCTCAAGTCCATCACGCTCTCGGAGCTTACGCGGTAGGAATATGGGATTTTGATGAAGGAAGTGGAACTACAGCAAAAGACACTAGTGGTAATGAAAACAACGGAACAATTACTGGAGCTGAATGGAAATGCGCTAGTGATGATTCAAGCTATACTCCGTCTGGAAAGGGATGTTCTTTATATTTTGATGGAACCAACAATGATCAAATTAATATCTCTGGCACAGAAAAACTTCCATTATTTTCTTTATCAGCTTGGGTTTATAATGAAGAAGGAGGAGATTATAGTCATTCTATGCTTAGGAATTTTTGGGAAATTACAAACACCCGGGTTTGTTTTTTTTCATATGACTTTGCTAATGATTACTGGAGATGTAGCAATTCAGGCTCTGTGCCTTATGATAAATGGAGCCATATTGTTACTGTATGGGACGGTTCAGTGATTAGTCATTATATTAATGGTAAACTTGATTGGAAGGATTCTAACTCTTCATCTGGAACAAGCCAAAGTTTTTATAATATTGCAGGATATTCAACCAGAAAGTTTAAGGGTTTTCTTGACGAAGTTCATATCTACGAAGAAGCCCTAACCTCGGCCCAGATTAAGAAGCTATATGTAGAAGGAGCGAGGGAGAAAGGATTAGCGGTGAAATATAATTTTCAATTTTCATTGAATTGCAACCCTACGGGAAGTCTCTCGCTTCGTTCGATCTAGCAATGACTTAATTTTCAAACAGTTTGTAAATTGAAAATTGATTCATTGATTGTAAATTGAGAATTAAGGTCGTGTCCAAAACAAAAAAAAGAAAATTTAAGAGGAAATTTGACAAGGAGAAAAAGAAGAGATTTGCTTTGCCTCAAGAAATCAAGCATATGATTTTAGGTGTGATTTTGATTTTGCTGGCAATTTTAGTTGCTTTAAGTTTTTTTGAGAAAGCCGGCAAGGCGGGTTTATATTTTATGAAAGGAGCTAAACTCCTAATTGGTAATACAGTTTTTCTCATTCCCCTAATTTTTGTTTTAGCAGGTATTGCTTTTTTGATATATCGGAGCCAGCGGAAACTTCTTACTTGGCCTATAGTTTTAGCTGTTTTAATTTTAATTTTAGGGCTCACCGGAATTTTAGGTAGTTTTAATCCTCAAAATATGAGAGGGGGCTGGTTAGGTTATGTTTTAGGCTGGCCTCTTTTAAAGTATTTCGGATTTTGGGCAACACAGCTTATATTTTTAGCTTTGGTTATTATCGGGGGTTTAATTTTCTGGCAATTTTTAGGCAGGTTTCTTAAGAAAGAAAAGCCCGAAGCTGCTCAGGTTCCGGGCAAACCTCCTGCCCCGTCTTCTGTAGAGGGCGGGGCGGAGGGGAAACCCTCCATTATTAAAAGGATTTTTGCTCCCAGATTTAAAGTTAAAGAAATTCCTGGTTTTGCTCCTAAGGAGGTGGGACAATCTGAAACTCCCGTCTTGGCGGGGATGAAGTTGGAAGCTAAACCAATAGGTAAAGATACTGTTTTTTCTTATCAACCTCCCCCTTTTAATATGCTGGAGCCCGATCATGGAGCTCCTGCCGGCGGCGACACCAGAATAAATTCAGTCATTATTAAAAAAACCTTACAGAACTTTGGTATTGAAGTTACGATGTCGGAGATAAATACAGGCCCGACTGTTACTCAATATACTTTGAAGCCAGCCGAAGGAGTGAAGCTATCTAAGATAACGGGACTTTCCAATGATTTAGCCTTGGCTTTAGCCAGTCACCCAATTAGGATTGAAGCTCCTATCCCAGGAAGGTCTTTAGTAGGGGTTGAAATTCCAAATAATGTTCGGGCCCGAGTTAGATTGAGAAATTTAATTGAAAATCCTAATTTTCAAAAATCTCCATCAAGCTTGGCAATCGCCTTAGGAAGGGATGTTTCAGGTGCTCCTATTTATACGGATTTAGCTAAACTGCCTCATCTTTTGGTAGCCGGCAGTACTGGCACTGGAAAAACCATTTTTCTCAATTCTTTGATTTTGAGTTTGCTTTTTCAGCCCAGCACTCCTACTAAGAGCGCAGGCCCAGAAACTCTAAGATTTATTTTGGTAGACCCTAAAAGAGTTGAGTTTCCGGTTTATAATAACCTTCCTCATCTTTTGTGCCCGGTGATTTATAATGCAACCAGAACCATTGCTGCTTTAAAATGGCTGACTGGCGAGATGGAAAGAAGATTTGATTTATTATCGGAAGTTAGGGTAAGAGATATCGCTTCGTATAATGGAACAGCTTTAAAAAACGGAACTGATCCATTGCCTTTTATTGTTCTTATTATTGATGAGCTGGCTGATTTAATGGCAGCTAAGGGAAGAGAGATTGAGGCTGGGGTTGTTAGATTAGCTCAGATGGCTAGAGCGGTTGGCATTCATTTGATAGTAGCTACCCAGAGACCATCGGTGGAAGTAATTACCGGCTTGATTAAAGCAAATATAACATCTAGGGTTACTTTTCAAGTTGCTTCTCAGGTTGATTCTAGAACAGTTCTGGATACAGCCGGCGCAGAAAAACTTTTAGGTTTGGGAGATATGCTTTATATTTCAGCAGAAGTGGCTAAACCCAGAAGAATCCAAGGGGCTTATGTTTCAGAAAAAGAAGTGAGGAAGGTGGTTAAGCATATAACAAAAGTTGAGGAGTTAAAGCCCTCGGTAGAAATGGAAAGCCAGTTAATTGAAGAGTTAGAGAAAGATTTAGGGGAAACAAGGGCTTCGGGAGCCGGGACTCTTTATGGCGAGGACGATCCTCTTTATGAGGAAGCAAAAAGGATGGTTATTGAAGCAAGGAAGGCCTCTGCCTCTTTGCTGCAGCGGAGATTGCGGATTGGTTATGCTCGAGCAGCCAGATTAATTGATATTTTAGAAGAAAAAGGTGTGGTCGGACCCGGGGAAGGGGCAAAACCAAGAGAAATATATGGAGATACGGAGATTCAGCAGGCAAAGAGCGAGGAGCCGGAAAATTCAGAAAACGAGGATGGATGGGAAAAAGTTTGACATTGTTAATTGATGACTGTCGTCAACGAACTCGTTGACGACAGTCATCAACAGGGTCTTGAGTAAAAGATTTAAATAAGTTAAAATGAATTGTATGGTAAAGAAAAAGGAGAAAAATCCGCCGACTGGCGGAGAAAAAAAGAATTTGCAAGAAGCAATAGATGAGATTAAACAGCGTTTTGGCGAAGGGGCGATTATAAAGCTTAAAGAGGCCAGAGCGGTTGATGTTGATGTTATTTCTACCGGTTCCATTTCCTTAGATTCAGTTTTGGGAATAGGCGGAATCCCCCGAGGGAGAGTGATTGAGATTTATGGGATTGAATCAACAGGAAAAAGCACTTTGGCTTTACATATTTGCGCTGAGGCCCAGAAAAAAGGAGGAGCGGCTGCTTTCATTGATGCCGAACATGCTTTGGATCCGGATTATGCCAAAAGGATTGGAGTTAATATTGATGACCTTTTGATTTCTCAGCCAGATTCAGGAGAGCAGGGCTTGCAGATTGTTGAAACTTTAGTAAGGTCGGGTGATGTTGATGTTATTGTCGTTGATTCTGTAGCTGCCTTAACTCCAAAAGCAGAAATTGCCGGAGAGATGGGCGATTTTCAGATTGGTCTCCAGGCTCGTTTGATGAGTCAAGCGTTAAGAAAACTTTCTGGGATCATTGCCAAAACAAAAACAGCTGTTATATTTTTAAATCAAACTCGGATGAAAATCGGAGTGATGTGGGGGAATCCGGAAACTACACCGGGAGGATTAGCTTTGAAATTTTACTCTTCGGTTAGGATTAATTTGAGAAGAATTGCTCAGATAAAACATGGGGATGAAATTATTGGCAGCCGAATTAAGGCAAAAATAGTTAAAAATAAAGTAGCTGCTCCTTTTAAAACCACTGAGTTCGATATTTACTACAATGAAGGCATTTCTTATTTGGCAGATATTTTAAACATCGGTTTAAAACAGGAAATTGTAAAAAAAGCAGGCAGTTGGTATCAATATGAAAATACCAAACTAGGGCAGGGAATGGAGGGCGCTAAAACATTTTTAGAAGCGAACCCTGAAATAACGAAAAAAATAAAAAAAGCTATTGTAGAACAAATTTGATTGGATATTGGATATTAGATAACAAAAAACAGCCTTAGAGCTGTTTTTTTGTTTTTACTTCAATATTAAATATTTAATATCTACTTTGTCGTATAAGGAAGTAATCCAAAATGTCTTGCTCGTTTTATTGCTTTCGCGAGCTGACGTTGATGTTTAGAGCAAACTCCGGTTCTTTTTCTTGCTCTGATTTTACCCAAGCCGGAGATAAACCTTGAGAGAAGCTCTGTGTTTTTAAAATCAATTTCTTTAATATTTCTTTGGCAAAAGTGACAATCCATAATTTTTGAATTAACCAATATAATGATTACGTTTTTTTATATTTTCTATTTTCTCTAATGGTTGTAGATTTTTTAAAGCCCAGCATTGTTTAAATTCCAAATTTTCAGGAGAAGTATAATTAAATAAACTCCTCGGCTTTACGTGATCAACTGCCCAATAACCCCCATAGTTGTCCCAATTCATTTTACTATTGAATTGTTTTTCTAAATATTCTATCAACTCTTTTAAAGTGTAGCTGACCAAGGTTTCCCATTTTCGCCCAGCTTTTTTATCTTTTAAGGAAGTCCAAATAGCTGTACCCATATTTGCGTCGAGACGATATCTTGGGTTTGTTTTCCTTTGGTATTTTTGCCATTTTCCTTTATACTCTAATCTTTCTTTTTTGTGTTCTTGGTTATACTTTCTGTGACGCCGCCGTATCTTTTCTCTATTTTTCTGACAATACTCTTTACATTGTTGTAATATTCTCTCTTTATTTTTTTGATACCACTCTTTATGATATTGTAATACCTTTTCTTTATTCTCTTGATAATATTCTCTGTGATGCAGCCGCATTTTCTTTATATTTTTTTGATACCATTTCTTACCAAACAATCGCGTTCTTTTTAGTATCCTTTCTTTATTTTTTTGATAGTATCTTTTCTTATTTTCTAATATTTTCTTTTTGTTTTTTTTGTAATATCCCTTCTTATTTTGTCGTTCCTTCTCTTTGTCTTTATAAGCCATAATTTTTATAATTCATTCCCTCGAGCAGTGAGCGTTGAGGGAGTATAATAAAAAAAAGCTCACTTATCTATTACTTTATTATAAGAACCTGCCTTCGGCAGAACCTTGATTCAGTTCACAGCGAAGCTGTTCACTGCGAGCTGCTAAGGTATAATCATATAATCTTAAATTAAGCTTTTTAAAGGATTTTATCAACTCAAAATGGGATTTGAGATACGTCTATCTCTTCCTGGTTTTTATCCTCTGGGGAATTTGTAGCTAAGTTTGCTCGAGGTTCTTTAGTAGAAGAAGGTTCTTCGTCTTCTTTTCCTTCTTCAATAATTGGAATTTCCTCCTGGGGTGTTTCTTTTTGAGGCTGGTTTTGGTTCGGAACAGAGGGTTCGGGAGAGGTCGTTTGAAAACCGGCCTTTGGCTGGTCAGCCGTAGGCTGAGAGACGGTTCTTGGCCCCAATTGTAATCTTTCAGTAATAATTTCTGTTCGGTATTTTCTATTCCCAGAGGAATCCTGCCAGTTTCTGGTTTGAAGCCTTCCTTCAATTAGAACCATTGAACCTTTTCTTAAGTATTGTTGAGCAATTTCTGCGTTTCTGCCAAAGGCGACAATATTATGAAATTCGGTTTGTTGTTGTTTTTGTCTGTCTTTATTATAAAAGATTCTATTAGTAGCTAGACCAAAATTAACTACAGATTGACCCGAGGGCAGGGCTCTAATGATTGGGTCTGCAGTAAGATTTCCTAAAACAAAAACTTTATTTAAATTCATATTTAATTATTCACTGAGGATTTCTTCTATTTTTTTATCAATCTCTTTTAATTCAACCTTTTTTGGTTTAGTTATCTTTGGAGGAACCTTGCTTGCCAGCCCGAGGTTGGTCTTCGTCTGAGGCGGACCTGCCTGGAGCTGGCGCCTTAGGCGGAGAGTTTTTTCAGGAGCTTTTTTGGTTAAAATTATATAGCGGAGAATTTGGTTTTCAGATTTGAGTTTTTTCTCCAAGTTCCCCAATTTTTCAGGATTTAAAGAGAAATTTAAGGCTACCAAAAAAGCTTCCTCTTTTTTCTTTATGGGATAACCCAGTTTTTTCTTAGAGGGTCCGGTTGTTTTTTCTAAAGTGCCAGTTTCTTCCTGAATGAAATTGCTTATTTTTCCAAAAAAAATCTTTAATTCTTCTTCAGAAAGATCCGGCGAAATAAGATAAGTTAGTTCGTAAAGTTTCATATTAATTCAAGATTATATATTCATACTTTGAATTCTAATATATCTCCGTCTTGGATAATGTATTCTTTCCCCGCTATTTTTATTTGGCCTAATTCTTTTGCCTTAGTCCAAGAACCTGTTTCAACTAATTTTTGCCAAGGAATTACTTCTGCTCGAATAAACCCTTCTTTGAAGTCAGAATGGACCTTGCCCGCAGCTTCAAGGGCATTGCAACCCTTTTTTAGAGTCCAAGCCCGAGTTTCTTTTCCTCCCGTTACTGTGAAAAAAGTAATAAGGTCAAGAGTATTGTAGCAAGCAAGAATTAATTGGTCAAGCTTTGACTTGATTTCTAACTCTTTTATCTCAGCTGGAGATAGCTCAGAAGCTTCTTCTTCAATTTTCAGATCAATATGGAGAGCTGTTCTTCGCTGTTCGGCGGAGGACATTTCTTTGTTATCTTTAATATTAAAAAGATAGATTTTCGGCTTAGAGGTTAGAACATTGTCGCCGATTTCTTGGTCTTTCATTAAGAGTTCATTTTCAATTATTTCAATATCTCTTTTAGGACTAATTTCTTCTGTGATATCAGAAGTTTTAAAGCCTCTGATTACTTCTACTACCGCATCGCACGATCTTATATATGATAAAAATTGGTTCCCCATTCCCTCTCCTTTGTGGGCTCCTTCCACTAACCCAGCAATATCCACAAATTCAATAACAGTTTCAATAGTTTTCTCGGGCTTTATTATTTGGGCGATTTTTTTTAATCTTTTATCAGGAACAGCTACCACACCAACATTTGGGTCAATAGTAGTAAAAGGATAAGCTGCAATATCAACTTTCTTTTTAGTTAAAGCTTTAAATAAGGTGGATTTTCCAACGTTTGGAAGACCAATAATACCTACTGAAAAACTCATAAATTTATCTTTCACCTTTTTAATATTCCATCAAAAAGTGAAGGATTTATATTATTATGATATAATATATTTATATGGAAATCAACTCCCAGACTCAACGAAAGAATCAAAATCAAGATTTGGTTGAGTCATTTTCTGGAATTAGAGGAATATATGGTCAAAGCATTACTGAACAGTTTGCTTATAGATATGCCTGGTCTTATTGCCAATTATTTAGAAACAAGGCATTGAGTTTAATAATTGGGGGTGATAGTAGAAGTTCAACGCCGATTCTTAAAAAAGCAATAATTAAAGCTTTTAATGATTGGGGAATAGAAAAAATTATAGATGTTGGAGTGGTTCCAATTCAAGTTTGTGAATATGGAATTTTAAAATTTAAAACTTCGGGAGGTGTATATATCTCCGCCTCTCATAATGAGCCAGAATATAATGGTTGGAAATTTTTAAAAGAAGATGGTGCCTTGTTATATCCGGAGCAAGCTAATCAATTAATAAAGAAAGCTCATGAAATTCCAGGCCGCAAGCCAAAAATAACAAAATTAAGGAGAAAAGTAATAAATAAACACAAGGAAATTATTGATGAATACATACGTTTTGTTCTCAAGAAAATTGGTCCAACGGCAGTAGATAAAATAAAAAAATCTAAACTCAAAATTTTAGTTGATCCAAATGGCGGTTCGGGAATTGTAATTTTAAAAGAACTTTTTAAAAAATTGGGTCTTCGGGTCAAAATTATAAATAATAAATTAGGCCAATTTGTTCGATTGATAGAGCCGAATGTTAGCTCACTTGCTTATTTAAAAAAACAAGTAGATAGCGGCAAATTTGAATTTGGTTGTGGGTTTGATTGTGATGCAGATAGGATTGAATTTGTAATACCATCTATTTCTAAATTTGCCAAAGAAATGGGACCGGTAGTTTCCGGACAGTATGTCTTAGCTTTAGCCTGCGATGCTTATCTTGAAGGCATTAAGAACCAAGTAGTAGTAACCAATGACTGTACTTCTTATTTAGTTAGAGATATTATAAAAAAATATGGAGCAAAAATAAAAGAAGTAGAAGTTGGAGAAATGGTTGTGGTTGAGGAAATGGAAAAACAAAAAAGTATTATCGGAGGTGAAGGTTCTTGTGGCGGGGTGATTATTCCTCCGATAAAATGTCGGGATGGTATTATGAGCACAGTTCTGATTCTGAAGATGATTGCTGAGAAAGAGAGGTCTTTAGTTGATATTTTAGAGAATTATCCTAAATATTATTCAGAACGGACAGTAACAAGTTGCTCACCGGTAAAAGTTATTAAGATTAAGAATAAATTAGAGAAATACTTTAAAGGTAAAGGTTACAAAGTTAAAAAAACAGGTGGTATTACTGGCGGGCTCAAGGCATCAATTGACAAAAATTCTTATATTTGGTTTCGTCAGTCAAAAACCGAACCAGGAACTTTCAGAATAATTACTGACGGAGACGATTATAGAAAAGTAAAAAAAATACTTAAAGAAGGAATAAAATTATTTAATAAATTTAAAAAATAGTAAAAATTTTATGGAAATTTTTCGCGCTTACGATATCCGAGGAGAGTATCCAAAAGATATCAATGATGAAATTGTTTATAAAATTGGTCGTTGCATTGTTAAGCTATTTAATGCTAAAAATCTTGTTGTTGGTAGAGATATTAGTTTAAATTCACCAAAGATTCATAAAGCTTTGATTAAAGGTGTTGCTGATGGTGGAGCAGATATTTTTGATATTGGATTAGCAGGAACGGATGTAGTTTATTTTGCCGGCGGTTTTTATAAGTTTGATTCTGGGGTAGAGATAACTGCTTCCCACTCCGCTGGATATTTAAGTGGAATGAAAATTATTGGGCCGGTAGCTAAACCTTTTGGAAAAGGATTTGGTATGGAAGATTTAAAAGAATTATATGAGAATTATAAAGCAGAACCAACAGCCAAAAAGAAATGGAAGATAAAAAAGATAGATGTTTGGGATGATTTTATCCAGGAGTCCTTAAAATTTATTGATGTTAAAAAGATAAAACCTTTTAAAGTAGTTGTTGATGCCTCTAATTCTGTTGGAGCAATTGAAATTGATAAGGTTGAAAAATTTTTACCAGTAGAATTTATTAAAATAAATTGGGAATTAGACGGTAATTATCCTGGGCACGAACCTAACCCTTTTTTACCGGAAAACAGGAAGCAAGTAATAGATAAGGTTAAAGAGATAGGGGCGGATATGGGTTTAATTTTTGATGGCGATGGAGACAGGGTTTATTTTATTGATGAAAATGGCGACTATCTTTACGGAGTTTATATCGGTGGTTTGATTGCCAAAAAGATGCTAGAGAACAATCCCGGCAGAGTGATTTTGCATGATGTTAGAGCGGTAAACTATTTAAAAAAGATGGTTGAAGAAGGTAAGGGAATTCCCAAGATTGAGCTGGTTGGGCATGCTTTTTTTAAAAATAGAATGAAGAGGGAAAATGGGCTTTTTGGGGTTGAGTCCTCTGGTCATATTTATTATAATTTTGGTGAATTTATGGTTGAGAATAGTTTAATTGCCGTTTTGCAAATAATGGAAATAGTTTCCGAAACCGGGAAAAGCTTGGGAGAGCTAACTAGAGAGCCGAGAAAACTATATCCAGTAAGCGGTGAATACAACTTCTCTTTACCAGGTTTTGAAGCCACTGATGATTTAACACCCGAGGCTTTTAAGATAATGAATGAGATTTTGAAAAAAGTAGAACAAAAGTATAAGGATGGCAAAATCTCTCATTTCGATACTTTGACTATTAACTTCCCTGATTGGAGTTTTAATCTACGACCTTCAGCAAACGATCCGCTCATTAGATTTAATATGGAAGCAGATAGTTCTAAAAAAGTTAAAGAAAAAACCAAAGAAATTATTGATTTATTGATTTCTTTGGATTGCAAACTTGTTAATGAATCTGGAGTAACCCAAATTGAAGATTAATCCATTAATAAAAAATCAATGACTAAAGAACTAAAATTTGCTATCAAGTTAGCTGAGGACGCGGGCAAGATTTTAATATCTGGACTTGATAAAGTTATTGTTAAAAAAACTAAATCTGATAAACGAGATATTTGTACAAATGTAGACATAGCGGCAGAGGAAATGATAATTAAAAGAATTAAGAGCAAATACCCCGATCATAAAATTTATAGCGAAGAAAAGGGGAAAATTAAAGGAACGAGTAATTATGTTTGGATAATTGATCCAATTGATGGAACAAAATATTATATAAATGGTATAAAGCTTTTTAGCACTTCAATTGCTCTATGGAAAAATGATAAGCCAATTATCGGAGTAATTTATTTGCCAGGTTTTAACGATATTTATTGGGCAGAAAAAGGAAAAGGAGCTTTTTGTAATCAAAAAAGAATTAAAGTATCAAGTGTCAACAATTTAAAAGATTCAATGATTGCTTTAGATATTGCTTCTATTAATAAATTAAATCCGAGTAAGCAGAAAATGGCTATGAGAAGATTAGAAGCAATCCTTAAAAATACTTATCGTTTTCGTGTATTTGGATTAGGTAGTTTGAGTCTTTGTTCTATTGCCAAAGGAGGACTTGAGGGATATTTTGATCTGAGTGGGAAAGAGGAAATTTTAGATATAGCAGCAGGGATAGTTATTGCCGAAGAATCGGGAGCTAAAATTACTGGATTAGATAATAAATATCGTGGTCAAAGTACGTCTCATATTGTAATAACAAATGGAAAAATTCACAATAAATTTTTGAAATTATTAAATAATGTTTAATAAACCCTTCATCTTATGCTTAAGGTGATAGA
>CAYOWE010000007.1:0-17280 GCA_964407595.1 uncultured Candidatus Saccharibacteria bacterium
GTTAGCCGCTGAAAAAAATAAAGAAATTTTACCAAAAGAAACTCCTTTAGCTGACCGTGATAATATAGCTTACTTGGGGACAATGATTGAAAACGGTTGGGGTAAGGCAGTGGTTGCGGAAATTGGCTTAAAAACCGAAATTGGCCAACTGGCTCAAATGGTCAGAGAAACCAAAGAGAAAAAAACTCCTTATCAGAAAAAATTAGCTCGTTTTGGTAGAGTGATTGGCTTAATTATTATGATTATCTCTCTGGTTATTTTTGTTGAGGGCATGCTGACGGGTGGCAAATTTGTTGAGATGTTTACCATAGCTGTTGCCGTGGCTGTTGCGGCTATTCCCGAAGGGTTACCGGTGGCAATGACCGTTATTTTAGCTTTAGGCATGCAGCGAATTTTAAGAAAAAAGGGCTTGGTCAGAAAATTGGCTTCCGCCGAGACCTTGGGCAGTACTTCTATAATTTTAACTGATAAAACCGGTACTTTAACCAAAGCAAAAATGGAAGTGGCTGGTATTTATACTGGTCACAGAGAACTTTTGAGCGATGGTCAAAAATTTAATCAAAAAATTGATAAAGATGGTCAGCAGTCCCATATTTTGGCTTTAAAAATTGCCTTGCTTTGTAATGAGTCCTTTATTGAAAATTTTAAAGAGCCAATGAAAAAATGGATTGTCCGAGGCAATCCCACAGAAAAAGCTCTTTTTTTAGCTGGTATTCAAGCTGGTCTTTCTAAAAGAGAGTTAGAAAAAAAGCAACCGAAAATTGACCAATTTCTTTTTGACTCGACTTATAAATACGCAGCTACTCTTCATCAATTTGGGAGTGTCATTCCCAAAGCTGTAGATAATATTTTATACATAGTCGGTTCACCGGAAAAAGTTTTAGCCATGTCTTCTTATTTAGATAATGATGGGCAAAAAGAAGATTTATTACTGGCTGACCTTAAAAAATTAAAGGAAAAATACGAAGGTCTGACCAGGCAAGGATTAAGAATAATTGCCGTGGCTTATCAAAAAACTAAGAATCAGAAAATAGACCTACTGGAAGAAGAGAAAAATAAAAAAATGGTCTTTGTTGGTTTTTTTGCCTTGCATGATCCAATCAGGAAAGAAACTAAAGAGGCTATTCAATTGTGCCGCCAAGCTGGCCTCAGGCCGATTATTGTCACGGGCGACCACCGTTTAACTGCTCAAGCGGTGGCCGAAAAACTTGGTTTTAAGCTTAATGAGAAAAATATTTTAGAAGGGAAAAATTTATCTAGAATGTCTGATAAAGAATTTGAGAAAAAATTCAAGGATATTCAGATTTACGCCCGGGTTGAACCAGCTCAAAAGTTAAGAATTGTTCAGGTCTGGCAAAAAGAAGGAGAGGTAGTGGCTATGACCGGTGATGGTATCAATGATGCGCCGGCTCTCAAACAAGCTGATATCGGGGTGGCTTTAGGTTCGGGTACGGATGTAGCTAAAGAAGTTTCCGATTTAGTTCTTTTAACTGATAATTTTAGTATTATTGTAGGGGCCGTTGAACAAGGCCGAGCCATTATTGATAATATCAGAAAAGTAATTACTTATCTGCTCTCTGATAGTTTTACTGAAATTATTTTAATCGGGGCGAGTCTGCTTTTGGGCTGGCCTTTGCCAATTTTAGCTGCCCAAATTTTATGGGTCAATTTAATTGAAGACGGCTTGCCTAATGTGGCTTTAGCTTTTGAATCAAAAGAAAAGGACTTAATGAAACAAAAGCCACAAGGTCAGGAAGTACCTCTTTTGACCAAGGAGATGAAAGTTTTAATTTTCATTATTGGTTTATTAACTGATTTATTTCTTTTGGGATTATTTTTCTATCTTTTGAATTATTCCGGATATACCATACCTCACATTCGGTCGGTAATTTTTGCCGGCTTAACCATTGATTCTCTTTTTTATGTTTTTTCTTGTAAAAGCTTAAAACGCAATCTTTGGCATATCAATCCATTTTCCAATAAATTTTTAATTACTGCCTGGTTATTTGGTTTCTTAATGTTAATAGCCGCCCTTTATCTTTCTCCCTTGCAGAATCTTTTGAAAACTGTTCCCTTAACTTTTTTTGACTGGCAAATAGTTTTAGGTTTGGGCTTGATTAATATAGCTTTAATTGAAGGAACAAAGTGGTGGTTTATTAAACATAAATTCTAAATCTCTATGATTTTTTTCTATATTGTCATTTTTATTATTTCCTTTTTCTTACTAATTTTGTCAAGTAATTGGCTGGTTGGGGCCTTAACTAAATTAGCCAAATTTTTAGGTTGGAAAGAATTTGTGGTGGCTTTTTTTACTATGGCTTTGGCTAGTTCTATCCCTAATCTCTCGGTTGGTATAAGTTCTGCCCTCCACAAGATTCCGGCTCTTTCTTTTGGTGAGATTGTTGGCGGTAATATTATTGATTTGACTATCGCCATTGCTTTAGCTACTTTGATTTCAAGAAAGGGTTTAAGTCTAAATAGTCAGGTAGTTCAGGGTAGTGCTATTTTTGTCATTATTATCGCTATCCTACCAATGCTTTTAGCTTTTGATAAAACGCTTTCCCGAATGGATGGATTAGTTTTAATTTCTGCTTTTGTTATTTACATTTCTTGGCTTTTTAATAAACGGGAAAGATTTTGTAAAAAATATAATCATATCGCTCAATTAATGGGATTTAAAGCGATTTTTAAAAACTTAATTATCTTACTAATTGCTTTAACTTTACTTTTATTGGCTGCCGAAGGGATCGTTCGGTCAGTAACTTATTTTTCAACTACTTTAAACTTTCCCGTAGCCTTAATTGGCATTTTAATAGTTGGCTTAGGTAATGCTTTGCCAGAGATATTTTTCAGTATTCAGGCAGCCAAACGAGGAGAAGATTGGATGGTTATTGGAAACTTGATGGGTTCGGTGATTATCTTAATTACTTTAGTTTTAGGGACAGTTGTTTTAATTAGACCAATTGAAATAGTTAATTTTTCGCCTTTTGCCATCGGCCGGTTTTTCTTGATCGTTTCAGCCGCCTTTTTCTTATTATTTCTTCGGACTGGCAAAAAAATCACCAAAAAAGAAGCTGTTTTTTTACTGGTCATTTATCTTCTTTTTGTCCTAGCCGAGATTTTATTTTCTTAACTTGAACTCTTAATTCGTCTATGTTAAATTAAACTCATGGAATATTTTATTATCATTCTTTTAATGCTGATTGTAGCAAGTTTAGGCCTGCTATTTCTTTTGTTATTTAAGAAAAAAACCGCCAAGCCCGAGATTGAATCTTTGGTTATGCTTCAGCAACAATTGGGTCAACTTAGTCAGGTTTTAGATAATAAATTGTCTGAATCAGCTAAGAGTATGAGGATACAGTCCAGCCAAAGCGCCAAGATTATCCGTGATGTTACTGAAAAATTAACTAAACTTGATGATACTAATAAGCAGGTGGTTGGTTTTGCTGAACAATTACAGTCCTTAGAAAATATTTTAACCAATCCTAAACAAAGGGGAATTTTAGGAGAATATTATTTAGAGACTGTTTTAAAAAATGTTTTACCGCCCAAATCCTACCAAATGCAGTATGAATTTGATGATGGTGATATAGTTGACGCCGTAATTTTTATTAAAGATAAACTCATTCCCATTGATTCAAAGTTTTCTTTAGAGAATTATAATCGGCTTGCTCAAGAAAAAGATAAAGAAAAACGACTTAAATTAGAAAAGCAATTTAAAATAGACCTAAAAAAAAGAATTGACGAGACCGCTAAATATATTAAACCTAACAAAGGAACCATGGATTTTGCCTTTATGTTTATTCCAGCTGAAGGGGTTTACTATGATTTATTGGTCAGCCAAGTTGGAGCAATTAAAATAGCTACCCGTGATTTAATTGAATATGCCTTTAAAGACAGGCATGTTATTATTGTTTCGCCAACTTCTTTTCACGCTTATTTGCAAACCGTTTTACAGGGTCTGCGCGCTTTGCAAATTGAAGAATCAGCCAAAGGAATCCGTAGGGGAGTAGAGATGCTGGGTAAGCACTTAAGAAGCTATGATGAGTATATGCAGAAGTTGGGCAATAATTTAGGGACAACTGTGGGTATGTATAATAAGGCCTATAAGGAATACGGCAAAATTGACAAGGATGTGATGAGAATTACTGGCGGCAAGTCAGAAATAGAAATTAAAGAAATAGAAAAACCATCAACAGAATAATAAATAGATTTGGGCGGAGGTAGCTCAATTGGTAGAGCGTCTTGCTCCCAGCAAGAAAGTCGCAGGTTCGAATCCTGTCTTCCGCTCCAAATCCAAAAAAGTGGGTGATAAAAAAATCATCCACTTATTGATTTTTATTTTAATTTAGTTTATACTGAATTTATGTTTGCAGTAATAAAAACCGGCGGGAAACAATATTTGGTCTCGCCGGGAGATAAAATTAAGATAGAAAAAATAGAGACACCTACCAAAGGCGGATCTGCCTCTGGCGAAAAAGCTAAAGAAATTATCTTTAGTCAAGTTTTATTAATGATGAAAAGCAGGATTGTTAAGATAGGCACTCCTCTAATTAAGGGCGCTAAAGTTACGGCTAGAGTCTTGAAACAAGACAGAGCCAAAAAGGTGATTGTTTTTAAGTATAAGGCCAAGAAACGCTACCAAAAAAAAATAGGCCATCGCCAGCCCTACACAGAAGTAGAAATTATTAAAATCCAGTCCAAATAACAACAAATATCGACAGGGGTTGTCGATGTTTTACTTGCGTCCCAGAAGAGCATTGGTTAGAGTATTTTCATCAATATACTCCAAATCACTGCCCATTGATAGCCCGCGACCTAAGCGGGTTGTTTTAATATTTAGTGGTTTAAGCAGGTGCTCAATATAAAGTAGTGTAGTATCTCCTTCAGTGGTCGGACTTAAAGCAAAAATTACTTCTTTGATAGTTGGTTGGCTGTTTTTTATTCGGGCAGTTAATTCTTTAATCCGTAAATTTTCCGGGCCAATTCCATTACTTGGTGAAATTAAACCGCCTAAAACATGATAAAGACCATAATATTTTTTAGTTTTTTCTAAGGGGATGATATTCAAAACATTTTCCACCAAACAAATAGTTTCTTTATCCCTTTTAGGTTCTTGGCAAATAGAGCAGAGCTGGTTATCTTTACTAGTAACATTAAAACATTGAGAGCAAAGATGAATTTTTATTTTAAGGCTTTTAATTAAAGAAGATAAATCGTCCAAGTCCTTTTGTTCCCGATTGATTAAATAAAAAACCAGCCGGGAAGCGGCTCGCGGTCCAATATCAGGTAGTTTGCTTAATTGGTCAATAAGTTTTTGAATTGGCTCTGGAAACATTATTGTTCTCCTAAATATTTTTCCAAAGTCTTGAAGCTGACTTGGCTTTCATTAAAGAAGAGTTCTATTTTACCAATTGGTCCGTTACGGTGTTTAGCAATATGAATTTCAGCGATATTTTTCCGTTCGGGATTCGGTTTATCTTTGTCTTCACGGTAAATAAACAAGACAACATCCGCATCTTGTTCAATGGCTCCTGAATCACGAAGGTCAGAAAGTTTGGGAATGGCTGGTGAGCGGCTTTCCACAGCTCGGGAAAGCTGAGAAAGAGCTAAAACAGGTAAATTCAACTCGCGGGCTAAAGTTTTTAAATTACGAGACGCTTCTGTCATTTGCTGGACTGGCGAGTCATTGGGATTGCGAGGTTGAATCATTTGGAGATAATCAATAATAACCAGACCTAAATCATGTTCGGCTTGGAGACGGCGGGCCATGGTTCGCATTTGCATAACGGTTGGAGAAGGGGAGTCGTCAATAAAAATAGGAGCAGATGATAAGTCATCCATGGCTTGTTGAATTCGTTGAAAATCATTATCTGGGCCCTCGCCTGATAAACGGCCAGTTCTCATTCGCCAGGAATCAACTTCCGCTTGGGCGCAAATAAGTCGGTCAACTAATTGTTCTTTGGACATTTCCAAGCTAAAAATAGCTACGGGCGTTTTGTCTTTAATGGCAATCTGACGGGCAAAATCAAGAGCTAATGACGTTTTGCCGATACTGGGCCTGGAAGCTAAAATAACCAGATCTGATTTTTGAAAACCAGCTAAATAATTATCTAAGTCAGAAAAACCAGTCGGCGTTCCCCTGATTACTTCATCTCCTTTATGGAGTTTATCAATTCGTTCAAAGGCCTCTTCTAAAGTGTCTTTAACTAATAGAAATTTTTGACCAACTGACTGTTGGGAAATACTAAAGATTTTTTGTTCAGCCGTATCAACTAAATTTTCTACATCCTCTGGCTCTTGATAGCTTAATTGAGTAATTTGGCTAGAGGTTTCAATCAAGTCGCGGAGCACTTTTTTATGTTTAACAATTTTGGCGTAATGAGCCACATGGGCCGCCGTAGGGACTGAATTAACCAAACTAGTCAGATAACTGACTCCACCAATTTCTTCTAATTGTTTTTTTTCTTCCAGACGGTTAGTTAAACTCAATAAATCAATCGGTTCGTTTTTTTCAAAAAGTTCAAGCATGACTTGATAGATGTTGCTATGGATTCCCCGATAAAAATCATCTGATTTAAGAATGTCAGCTATCTGAATGATTGCTTCTTTATCCAACATCAAAGAACCAAGAACTGATTGTTCGGCTTCAATGTTTTGAGGCGGTAAGCGACCTTCTGTTTTTTGTTTATTGTCAGTCATAATAATAAATAGGAGGTGATCCTCCTATATTTTACAAATTTTAATTTAACGAAGCAAGAGGGGATTCTGTTAATATTTTGGGGATACTTTTGGTCCTTTGTCTGTATCTTCTATTTGATGTCCTTTTTCCTCAACTTGTTTTCTAATCTGGTCAGCTTTAGGCCAATCTTTATCTTGCCGAGCTTGTTCGCGTTTTTCAACAAGCTTTTCAATTTCTTGAGGAATAATTGTTTTTTCCTTCCTAATTTTATCTAAATTTAGGCCAAGGACTTTATCAAAATCTAAGAGAGTAGTCAATTTGTCCGGAGCGGATAAATCTGATTTTAATAATTCTTGCATGACAACTAAACCCTGGGGCAGATTAAAATCATCAGTTATTTTTTCAATAAATTTATTCTTATATTCTTTATTTATTTTACCTAATTTATTACCCAATTCTTTAATTTGGTTGACTAAATTATTAAATCCTTTTTGGGCTGATTCCATTAACGGCCAAGTAAAATTTTGTTTGGAACGATAATGAGCCTGTAAAAGCAAATAACGAAAAGCTAATGGCGCAAATCCTTTTTCTTTTATTTCATTTAAACTATAGGTGGTTCCGGTTGATTTAGACATTTTCTTGTTATCAAACAATAAATGCTCATTATGAAGCCAGTAATTAACAAATTTTACTCCATTGGCTGATTCGCTTTGAGCTATTTCATTAGTATGATGAACTGGAATATGTTCAATCCCGCCCATATGGATGTCAATGGTTTTACCTAAGTATTTATTAGCCATAACTGAACATTCAATGTGCCAGCCAGGAAAACCCTGGCCATTTTTAACTAAAGGGGATTTAAAAGGGGATGGCCAAGATTGAAGAGCATTTCGATGTTTGCCTGCTTTAAAAAACCATAAAGCAAAATCGGCTGAATGTTTTTTCTGGGAGTCACTTACCTCTGCCTTGCCAGCTCCTTTTAATTTATCTTCAATTTTTTGACCAGAGAGTTGTGTGTAATTTTTTGCTTTAGAAACATCAAAATATACTGCTGAGTCAGCTAAATAAGCATAACCTTTATCAAGTAAAGCTTGAACCATTTTAATTATTTCTTGAATATGTTCAGTGGCCTTTGGTTTTGCTGTTGGCTCTAAGATATTTAAATCCTTAGTGTCTTGTTCAAATATTTTGATATACTTTTCTGCGATTTGTTGTGGTTTTAATCCTTCGCGGCGAGCTCCTTTTGACATCTTATCTTCGCCTTGGTCTTGGTCGCTGGTTAAATGTCCAACATCAGTATAATTGCGGACAAACTTTATCTGGTAACCTAAATATCGTAGGATACGGTTAACCGAATCAGCACAGAAAGAGCCGCGCATAACTCCAATGTGTTGAGTCCAATAAACAGTTGGGCCGCAATAATAAAAAGAAACCGTGTTTTTTTTAATCGGCTTGAAAATTTCTTTTTGGCGAGTTAGAGTGTTATAAAGTTTTAGAGCCATTTCTTTTTCCTGAAATAAATGACCATAATGCTGGAGGTGATGAACATAAAGATAAGAATAGCCAGCCAGGTCCAAGGATTTTTGCGGACGAGGGGAATATCGTCAAAAACATTCATGCCAAAAAATCCAACGATAACGCTTAAGGGGAAAGTAATAAAAGAGACAACTGTCAGGAATTTCATAATATCACTCAACTTGTGAGAAAGCAGGGAATTGTTAGTCTGTTCAATAGAATTAATCAATTCCCGATGGTTTTCTAAAACATTCCAGACCCTGATAGAAGAACCAATTACCTCTTGGGCTAATGGTTTTGTTTCCTGGCTAAAAAGGCGAGAAGATTTCTTTTCTAAAATTTCCAGCACTGACCGTTGAGGTTTAGTTGCTCGGCGAAAATCAATCAAGTCCCTTTTGAGTAGAGCGATTTTAAAAAGCATTTCTTTTTCTTTGCCTTTAAAAACCTGCGCTTCAACCTTTTCAATTCTTTGGCCGATTTGGTCAAGCATAGGCAGACAGGAATCAATTAACCAGTCAAGCAAGCTAAATAGAAGATGACCGCTGCTTTTAAAATGTTGATTTTGATGATATTCCTGGACTTGGCAATCATTAAAAAATATTTCTAAATCAGGAATTTTATCAAGATGGCTGGTAATTAAAGTAGTTGGCGTGACAATAAAGTCTAATTCCGCTGTTTTAGTTTGGCCGCTTTTCCGCTTAAAGATTGGAAAATGAAGAACAATAAAGAGTTGATTAGGGTATTCTTCTATTTTAGGACGATGAATCGGCGGCAGGAATTGCTGAGTAATAAATGGATGAAGACGAAATTTTTCTTTAAGTTCATCTAAGTCCCTTTGTTTTGGTTTTTGGATATCAATCCAGGTAATGTTATTGGCAAAGATTTTTTTCATGATTGTTAGAAAGTTCGGAACATACCTTTTCAGCTAACGCAAAATTTCCCAGCGAGAAATTTTACTGCAGTGAATTGCTCGCTCGTCGCCTTCGGCGACACCATGCCCGCTCGCAATTCAATGCCGCTGAAAAGATATATTCCAAACCTTTCAGTTATGCCTACTATCTTACCATGTTTTTTATTTAGTTGACAACTTTTGGGAAAATGATACACTAATAATAGATAATAATGGCCAAAAAAGAATGGTTCGACAAGCTTACCATAAAAAGATAATTTATACTTCTGAAGAGCCCGAAGAATCTGAAGGGCTGGTAAAAAAACTCAAAAGCAAACTAAAAGAATGCCAAAAAGAAAAGGAGGAGTATCTAACCCAAGCCCAACGAGCCAGGGCGGATTTAATTAATTTTCAACGGCGGCAGGAACAAGCCCAGGAAGAGTTAAAAAAGCATAGTCAAGGTAATTTTATTAGAGAATTATTGCCGGTTTTGGATAGCCTTGGGCATGGCGCCAAAGAAAACGAAGGTATCGGACAAATCAAAGAGCAATTGGAAAATATTTTTAAAAAATATAGCTTAAAAGAAATTAAAGCCAGAGACGAAAAATTTAATCCAGAATTTCATGAAGCGGTAGAGCAGGTTAAATCAAAGAAAAAATCAGGAACAATTATTGAAGAAGTTCAGAAAGGATATATGTTGGGAGATAAAATTTTAAGACCAAGTAAAGTCAAAGTATCTGAATAAGATATCTAAATAAGAAAGGAGATATACTATGCCTATCAAATGGCGACAATTTAAAGAATTAGAAGATCCTTCTCATTTACCTGATAGTTTTGAAGAGGATGAATGGGTGCCATTTGTGCCTACCTTTCGGGCTGAGGAGCCGGCTATGGATATTTATCAAGATAAAAATAATCTTTATGTAGAGATTCCTTTAATTGGTGTTGATCCTAAAAATTTAGAGATTTCCATTGATGATAATATTTTGACCATTCAAGGAAAAAAAGAAGAGAAGAAAGAGGTTAAAGAAAAAGATTATTTGCGCAAAGAAATCAAAAAAGGTGCCTTTCGCCGGGTAGTTAAACTGCCAATAGAAGTTAAAGGAAATAAAGCCACAGCCGAAAGTATTAAGGGAATGCTTAAAATTACCATTCCTAAGGCAGCTAAAGCAACTTCTCAATCCAAAAAAATTCCTATTAAGATTAAATAGGCTCGGAAAATGCTTTTCAGCTACGCCAAAATTTCCAGCGTGGATTTTGGCTGCTGAGAAATGCCTATTCGCATTTCTAAGTCATTGAAAAGTACATTTCCTCGCCTTCTTTATTAAATAATAATGAGTAAAATAATTGGTATTGATTTAGGAACATCTAATTCAGCTGCTTCAGTAGTAGAAGCAGGTAAGCCAACGATGATTCCTTCAGCTGAAGGGACAGTGGTTGGCGGTGGTAAGGCCTTTCCATCTTATGTAGCTTTTGATAAAGATGGTAATCTTTTAGTTGGCGAAGCAGCTCGTCGTCAGGCAATAACTAATCCGGAGAATACGGTTACCGGTTTCAAACGGAAAATGGGCACTAAAGAAAAATATACTTTGATGGGTAAAGAATATACGCCCCAACAGCTTTCGGCTTTTCTTCTGCAGAAAATCAAAAAAGACAGTGAGGCCTTTTTAGGCCAGCCAATTCAAAAGGCAGTTATTACGGTGCCGGCTTATTTTAACGATGCCCAAAGACAAGCCACCAAAGATGCTGGAGCAATTGCTGGCTTGGAGGTAGAAAGAATTATCAACGAACCAACAGCTGCTTCTTTAGCTTATGGCATTGATAAAGCTGGTCAAGAAGAAAAAATTCTTGTTTTTGATTTTGGCGGCGGCACTTTAGATGTAACCATTATGGATTTTGGTGAAGGAGTTTTTGAAGTCAAATCAACTTCCGGTGACACTGAGCTGGGCGGTACTGATATGGACGAACTTTTGGTTGATTATATTACTCAAGAATTTAAAAAAGAAAATAATATTGATTTAAAACAAGATAAAACCGCCGTGCAGCGTCTTAAAGAAGCCGCGGAAAAAGCCAAAATTGAACTTTCTTCTACCCTAGAAACAGAGATTAATCTACCTTTTCTTAGCGCTGATTCAGCTGGTCCTAAGCATTTGGTGCTAAAAATTACCCGGGCTAAATTAGAGGAATTAGTTAAACCGATTGTTGAAAGGTGCCGTCAGCCAATAGAACAGGTTATTAAAGATGCTAAAGTTACCCCTAATGATATTACTAGGATTGTTTTAGTTGGTGGGCCAACCAGAATGCCTCTGGTTCAACAATTTGTAAAAGATTATGTGGGTAAGAAAATTGAAACAGGAGTTGACCCCATGGAATGTGTGGCTGCTGGAGCAGCTATTCAAGGAGGAATTTTAACCGGCGAGACAAAAGATGTTCTTTTATTGGATGTTACTCCTTTGACCTTAGGCATTGAAACGTTAGGTCAGGTAATGACTCCTTTAATTGAAAGAAATACCACCATCCCTACTTCTAAAAGCCAGATTTTCTCAACCGCTTCGGACAATCAACCGGCGGTGGATATCCATATCTTACAAGGCGAAAGACCAATGGTGGCTGATAATAGAACTTTGGGTAGATTTATGTTAGATGGTATTCCACCAGCTCCTCGCGGTGTTCCTCAAATTGAAGTTAGTTTTGATATTGATGCTAATGGTATTTTAAATGTTAAAGCTAAAGATAAGGCGACTAATAAAGAGCAGGCCATTACTATTACTGATTCTTCAGCTCTCTCTAAGGAAGAAATTGAAAAAATGAAGCAAGAAGCGGAAACCCATGCTGCGGAAGACCGCCAACACAAAGAATTAATTGAAATCCGTAACCAAGCTGATACTTTAATTTTTTCTACGGAAAAAGCTCTCAAGGAAGCGGGGGATAAAGTTAAACCTGAAGATAAAAAAGAAGTTGAAGAAAAATTAGAAGCACTGAAAAAACTTAAGGACTCTAGTGAAATAGAGACGCTCAAAAAAGCCCTAGATGAATTATCCCAAGTTATCCAAAAAATTGGCGCTCAATTATATCAAAAAGTCCAGGAAGAAAAAGCTGAACAATCAGAACCGGAGATAAAAGCCAAGGCGGCGGCGGGTAAAGAAAAGACAGTGGAAGGCGAGTACGAAGAAGTAAAGAAGGAAGAGAAATAAGATTTAGAAGCTTTCAAAAGCGAGACCTTTAATAGAGGCCTTGCTTCATTGGAAATAAATGCATAAAAATCGGATTACTCAATCAGTGATAGCTGGTCTAGCTACATTGATTTCAGCGATTAGTTGGATTGGTTTAGAAAATGTTTTGTCTGAAGGCAATAATTGGCTTTGGCCCAGTATTGGCTTTTTAATTTTATTAATTTTTTTGAGTTTGAATTGGTTATTGACTAAATCAAAAGCGGTTTTGTTAATAACGCTTGTTTTAATTTTAGTTAGCTTTTTCTTTGTTTTTAGTTTTAAAATAGAATATTTAGCAGTTTTGTTTATTGCTTCATTGTTTTTTCTTTTTGGTTCTTTTCGGGCGATTGATGAAAAAAAAGTTAGAATTAAAATACAGGTTGATAAAATTCTACGGCGAGGCCTACCCTCTATTTTAACTGGTTTGGCTTTAGTTATCGCGGTGGCTTTTTATTTCTCTCCTTTAGCTTTGCAAGGTCAAGATCAAATCCGGCTGCCTCGTCCTTTGTTTAATATAATTATTCAGCCGATAATCAAAATATTTGAAGAACAAGTGCCTCTTTCCCAATTATCAGAACAGTTTAATATTTCTTTAACTGGCGATGAAAAAATTGAAGATATACTTTATCAAGCAATTAATCAAGAAATCAATAAATACGGTCAGCCTTACAAACAATATTTTCCTCTCGGTTTAGCTCTGGGTGTCTTTTTTACCTTAAAAACAATTAGTTTTCTTTTCATGTGGCTGGTTATTTTATTGAGCTGGTTGATTTTTAAAGTCTTAGTTTCCGCCGGGGCGATTAAAATACAGGAACAGGCGGTTTTGAAAGAAGTAATAGAGGTATAGGGCTTTGTCCAAAATTTTAAGCGAAGTGCAGAAATTTTGGTAACAAAACCTATACCCAGCCCTCTATGCTTTAACTTTAGAGTATAGAGTTAAAGGTAATTTATACTTATCAATAAGCTTTATTATTGCTAGGTTATAGTTTAGAGGGCTGGGTGCTCAATTTTGTAGCTAAATTTATTTCGCTACGCTTGAGCTCCGTTCATAAATTTAGATAAAATTAGCATGCCTAAAGATTACTACGAGATATTAAAGGTTCCTCGAGGGGCTTCAGAGCAGGAAATAAAAAAGGCCTACCGTAAATTAGCTCTTAAATATCATCCTGATCGAGCATCTCAAGACAAGAAAAAAGAATACGAAGAAAAATTTAAAGAAATTAGTCAAGCCTATCGGGTTCTTTCCGATAAAGAAAAGAAAGCTCAATATGACCAATTTGGTCAGACCTTTGAAGGAGCGCCTTTTGGCCAAGGATTTAGCCAGCAAGATTTTCGTTCTTTCCATGATGTTTTCGGTGGTCAGGATATTTTTGAGGATTTAGGTTTTGGCCGGATTTTTGAAGAAATGTTTGGTTTTGGTCCAAGAACCAGAACCAGACGAACTACTCAATATGGTCAAGATATCGTCCTGGATATGGCCATAGATTTAGAAGATGCTTTTCATGGTCTTGAAAAAGAAATTGAAGTAAAAAAAATGGTCGTTTGTCCGGAATGTCAAGGAAAAGGCGGTCAGTCACTAAAACAATGTCCAGCTTGTCAGGGGAGCGGTTATCAGCAAACAAGCCGGCAGGGCTTGTTGGGATTTATCATTCAACAAAGACCTTGTTCTCAATGTCATGGTCGAGGCGAAGTGCCGGAAAAACTTTGTCCTAAGTGCCATGGCCAAGGAAGAATCAGAGAAATTAAGAAGATTAAAATAACTATTCCAGCCGGCATTGATAACGAACAGGTTTTAAAATTAACTGGTCAAGGTGAAGCGGCTCCTTATGGTGGCCCGGCGGGTGATTTATTTGTTAATATTCATCTGCGGCCGCATCAAGATTTTCAGCGCCAGGGAGATGATTTAATTTATAATTTAAATATTAACTTCACTCAAGCCGCCTTAGGTGATAAAATAGAAATACCTGCTTTAGCTAGAAAAGTTAAATTAAAAATTCCTGCTGGCATTCAACCAGGGGAAATGATAAAATTAAAAGACCAGGGCATGCCTCGCTTATATGGCCGCGGTCAAGGCAATTTAATTGTTAAAATCCAAGTAAAGGTTCCTAAAAAATTATCCCGTCAGCAGAAAAAATTAATTGAGGAGTTAAATAAAACTAATTAATAAATAGCTTCATATTATCCATGGGCATTCGAGATCTTTTAACTAATTTTCATATCGGGGTTGCCTCGGGCTGGGATTTATTTATTATCCTTGTCTTTTTAATCGCTGTTTTTGTCTATGGCTTTTTTCTTGGCCGCAACCGGATGATTCTTCTGCTTTTAAGCAGTTATTTTTCTTTGATTATTAGTCAGGTCATTCCTTGGTCGCGGCTCACTTCTTTGGGTTGGTTGGGTCTTGGTCAGGAACCTTCGGCTTCTTTTAAAATTTTGGTTTTCTTAGGAATGATTTTGCTGTTTTATTTCTTAATCCCTCGTTCGGTTTTAAGTTCCAGTTTAAGAATCAAAAAAAGAGGCGATGCCTCTTGGCTGCAATTGTTTATTTTAAGCATTGTCCAATTAGGTCTGATGGCCGTGGTCATCCTTTCTTTCTTATCAGTTGAAGTAATAGCCAATTTCAGTCCTTTGGTCAAGAAAATATTTATTGGTCCGGAAGCTCAATTTATCTGGCTAACCTTGCCAATTTTGACCATGGTTCTGATGCGCCGCAAGAGAAAAATAGAGGATTAAGTCTAGTAATAAAAAATCAAGCTCTGAATATTTTGGCTTGATTTTTTTTTGAATAAAGGTAAAATATAAAATAAGGGGGTATAGCTCAATGGTAGAGCAGTTGCCTTTTAAGCAATTGATGGGGGTTCGATCCCCTCTACCCCTACTTTTTATTAAAAATGAATATCAAACAAATCTACAATTTAGCGATTAAGCTCGGCACGGAAGCGGATTTGCGGGGAAAGGCAAAAGTCAAAAAATATCTGGCTCGTCAGAAAGAAAAGTACCAAAAACTGGACGCAGCCAAGAAAAAAGAGTTTGACCAAGAGCGATTAACTAATCCTTATTCTGATACGCGGATTTTAGTAGAAACAAAAAAACCAATTAAAAAAATATTAGCTGGTATTGATATTGATGTAGGGGAATTGCTTTTAGCTAAAGAATTAGGCAATATAGATTTAATCATTTCACATCACCCTCATGGTCAGGCCCTGGCTAATCTTGATGATGTCATGCAGTTACAAGCCGAAGTTTTAGCTCAATACGGCGTACCCATTAATGTAGCTGAGGGTCTTCTTAAACCAAGAATTTCGGAGGTCTCTCGTTTAATTTCACCAGCTAATCATAACCGGGTAGTTGATGCGGCTAAACTTTTAGATTTTGGCTTTGTCTGTATTCACACAGCAGCTGATAATTTAGTGGCTGACTTTTTAGATAAAAAAATTAAAAAAGCTCAACTAGAATATGTCAGTGATGTCTTGAAATTACTCAAAGAAATTTCGGAATATAAAGAAGCGATTAAAATCGGGGTCGGACCGCGGCTTTTTGCCGGTGATGAAGAAAATCGGACTGGTCAGATTGCTATCACGGAAATTACTGGCGGCACCGAGGGTTCGCCAAAAATTTATGAAAAGATGGCTCAAGCCGGCATTGGGACAATTGTTGGAATGCATATGTCCGAAGAACATAAAAAAGAAGCTGAAGCGGCTCATATCAATGTGATTGTGGCTGGTCATATGTCTTCAGATTCTATTGGCATGAATTTGTTTTTAAATCAATTAAAAAAGCAAGGCATTAAGATTATCCCTTGCGCTGGATTGATTAGAAAATAAGCTTGATATTAAAAATACGGCTCAGATAATTTGCGCCGTATTTTTATTTTACTTCCAGATAAGCAGAAAAAGAGATTTAATCAGGTTAATCACTACCTTATTTTCAATAAGCAGACAAATTTTTTGAGAAGTTAGAATAATGACTTTATCGTAGATAATAACAGTTTCTTTAAAAGAGGAAGAATTTTGGTTAAAGAGTTTCCTTTCTAAATAAGGAAGGGAGGATTTATTCTTTACTGGAGAAAGTTCTTTAACTTGGATTTTACCCAGTCGCTTTTTTATTTTCTGATAAGTACTTTCTCGCTGGCCGCTCGGCCAAATTTTATTATCACTAGCTAAAACATAAATTTCCTTAGAGTGAGTAGTTAAAAAATCATCTAACAAAATTTCTAAACCGCTTTTCCCTGAATAAACCTTTATTTCTTTTTTATCGTTTAAATAATACTTAGTTCGCAGAGCGGCAATCACCCGGAGAAATTCTCTTTCTTTTTCTTCCAATTCTTTTTTTTGTCTTTTCAAAATACCTAAAAGATGGTCAGGCGATTGAGCGGCAAAATATCTTTTGCCTTTTTCTTTTGATTGAGTAATTAACTCCTTCTTTTCTAAGGATTCAATAATCTCATAAGCAGTTGGCCGGCTAATCTGGGCTTTTTGAGCAATTTCCTGAACCGAAGTATAGCCCAATTCCAAGGCGGCTAAATAAACCCGCACCTCTTTCTCGGTTAAGCCCAATTTCCTTAATTCCAATGGCAAAATTGGCAAAATCTCTATTTTTTCCATTTGCTATAATTATAATTTGTTTTTTGAAATCAGTCAATATTTAAGACAAAATGTCAGTCATTGCCTTACAATCCATAAACTAAAAATACCGCTTTAATAAAGCGATTTTTGGGTTGTTTTTTTCTTGTGGATAAGTTTCGTCGGAAAATACTTGACAAAGGTTTTGAGACGTGTATAATAGATAACAGGGGATTAACTATTAAAAAAATGGATAGCAAAACTCTTCTAATCATTGTTATTGTGGCCATACCGATATGCTTAACTTTACTGATTTGGATAATTGGTCGGCATTACCGAAAAAAATAAAAATAATTTGTCAGGAAGTTGATAGTTCGAATAAAGGATGTTTAAAAAAATCTTCTTTGTTCGGTTTATCAGCCG
>CAYOWE010000008.1:0-4393 GCA_964407595.1 uncultured Candidatus Saccharibacteria bacterium
AGGAATCTAAAGAGAATAGAGGGTATTTTATACGAGATTAAGTTGAAAAAATAGATTTAAGAGCAAGCTTCCAATAATTAAGGGACAGTCCCTTATCTAGCTGAAGATTATGAGGATGGAAATAGCTAAAAATGCTGGTTTTTGTTTTGGGGTCAAGCGAGCCTTGGCTTTAATAGAGAACAAAATTAAAAAGATAAAAAAACCAATAAGTATGTATGGTCACTTGGTTCATAACGAAGAAGTGATAAAAAGATTATTGGCTAAAGGAATAAAAGTAATAGATAATTTAGAAAAAATTAGGAGAGGAACCTTAATTATTACTGCTCACGGTATAAGTCCTAAAATGAAAGAAAAGTTATTGAAACAAAAGGGATTAAATTTGGTAGATACTACCTGTCCTAAAGTGTTGCTTGTTCAAAATTTAGCTAAACTTTTACATAAACAAGAGAAACAAGTTTTGGTTTTTGGCGATGTTGACCACCAAGAAGTCAAGGGAATTAAAGGGGCGGCTGATGACCAAGCTATTGTCTTTTCTTCGGAAAAAGAATTTAAGAAAATTAATCTTGACCAAAAGAAAAAATATGGATTAGTGGTTCAGACAACTAAGGACTTTGAAGAGTTTAAAAAATTAGAGAAGAAGATTAAAGAAAAGATTAAAGATATAAAAATATTCAATACTATTTGTCAGGCAACTCGCCAAAGGCAAAGCGAAGTGAGAGAATTATCCAGAAAGCATGATTTGATTTTGATAATTGGTTCTAGAACCAGTGCTAATACAACTCGGCTTTATGAAATTAGCCAAAGTATCAATCCTGATACCTATTTTGTTGGGACGAGTCAGGAATTAAAAGGAAGGTGGTTTAAAGATAAAAAAAGTATCGGCATAACCGCTGGAGCTTCCACGCCTGATTGGATAATAAACGAAGTAGTTCAAAGGGTGCAGGATATTAGAAAATAAAAAGGGATAAGTTTTTTTACTTATCCCGAGTTAAGGAACTAATGAGGACGCTTGAGTATTCGTCTGAGAATAAATTCTCTTTCGCATTCTGGACACTGCAGCGTCACTTCATATTCGTTTTCACTCTCGGATTTTATGAGCATCCTCTTTGAACAATCTGGGCAAAATGCCCATTTGTCCAGAGCATTTGCCGAACATAATTTTTCTATCATTTCTTATTACCTCCCTTACTTTTTTCTCTGAAATCTCTTTTGTCTTCCTTGCCTTGCCTGTTTCGTTTATTAAGTAGATATTTTCTCTTATTTTTTATCTCCTGTCAATTATTAAAAGAACTATTTATGAAAACAAAGCGGCTTTATCGCAGTGAGAAAAATAAAATAATTGCCGGAATTTTTGGCGGGTTAGGTGAATATGCTCATATTGACCCGGTTCTTTTTCGGTTAATTTGGATTTTGATTTTAGTTTTTACTGGTTTTGTACCCGGCTTAATTGCCTATTTATTAGCTATTATTGTCATTCCCAAGAAAGCGGAGAAATAGAATCAAGCCGATATCCATATTGACAATCTCTAATAAATATGGTATATATTATACATAACATTAGGTCTTTGAATGGTTTTTTTAAAATATAATAGGAGGAAGCCATGAGAAGAAAAGGATATCCCCACGGTGATCTTCCAGATGAAGAAAAAGCATTTTTGGCCAGAAGAAAAGCCAGTATTGATGAGCGACGACGGGAACGGGAAGAAAATAGAGAGGTTAATTCGGGAGAGAATGATGATTCAAAAAGCGCAGAGGCGGCAGAATCTGCAGAGGCGGCCTAGTCGTAAAGAGCTAACTCCACATCTATTAAGGGCCTTTGTATTTCAAGGCCCTTTTTTATTTGATAAATCAATTAAATCTGATAGAATAATGGATATGCAACAGACTGATTTCGAAGAATTAGTTGACCAGGCAGTTTTAGAATTACCAGAACATATCCGTCAAAAGATGGATAATGTGGAAATTATTATTGAAGAAAGAGCCTCGGTCGAGCAATTGACCAAAGTTGGTCTGCGGTCAGCTGATTCTCTTTTGGGTTTATATCAGGGAGTGCCTCAAACTGCTTGGGGCAGAGGTTTTGGCAATATTTTACCGGATAAGATTAGTATTTTTCAGCAGCCTATTGAGAAATTAGCTAAATCAGACAAAGAAATAGTTGATTTAGTTAAAAATACGGTTTGGCACGAAATAGCTCATCATTTTGGTTTTAGCGAAAAAGGAGTGAGAAAATTAGAAGCTAAAAGGAAAAATAAATGTTAATAAAAGTTAAAGTTCATCCTGAAGCCAAGAAAGAAGCATTAATCAGAAAAGGAGATAATTTTGAGATTTGGATTAGAGAGAAGCCAATTAAGAGCCAGGCCAATCAAGCGTTGATTAATGCTTTGACAAATTATTTTGAATGTCCGCGGTCAGACATCAGGTTAATTAAAGGATTTAGGCAGAGGAATAAGATTTTTGAAATACCTGAGGCGTCAAAAATAAAATGAATTTAATTATTGATTTATCTAAAAAAGAGCCAAGCTTGATTTTAAAGCAAGGCCGCAAAAAAATTGCCAGCCATCACTGGGCTGGTCTTTATCAATTGAGCGAAACGCTTATTTCAAAAATTGATAAGTTTTTGAAAAAGAATAAGGTTAAATTAGCTGAAATTAAAGATATTAAAGTAGTCTCCAGTAAAGAATCATTAATTAGCACCAGAATCGCCAAAGCAGTCGCTTTAGGATTGAAGGCGTGACCTGGTTAAGGGACTTTCCTTGTCTTGACTAATTTATTGGGTTTGATATGATTATTTTAAAGTAAAAAAGCCAAACCAAAGAAGGTTTGGCTTAATTTGTACCTTAAATTTTAAATAGAGGAGGAATGATGATGGGAAAGAGAAATTTTCGGGAGATGTTGGAAAAAAAGTGGAATCTTGGTTTTTTTGTCTGTGTTGGCTTGGATACAGATTACGAAAAGATTCCAGAATGGTTCAGAAATAAGCGTTCTTCAGTAAAAGAGGCGATTTGGCACTATAACCAGGAGATCATTGAGGCGACCCACGACCTGGTTTGCGCCTATAAACCGAATATTGCTTTCTATGAAGGACAAGGAATTCAGGGTATTTTAGCCCTAAAAGCTACTATGGAGTTGATTAAAAAATATACTTCAGATGTTCCGATTATCCTTGATTTTAAACGGGCTGATATTGGTAACACCAATATGGGTTATGTTCGGGAGGCCTTTGACTGGTATGATGTTGATGCGGTGACAGTCCATCCTTATCTTGGCCAAGAGGCCTTACAGCCATTTTTGGACCAGACAGATAAGGGGATTATTGTTCTGGTTCGGACTTCCAATCCCGGAGCTGGTGAGTTTCAGGATCTCCCAATATACGGAGGAATTTTACTTTATGAGATGGTGGCTAAACGAGTGGCTAAACATTGGAACGAGAATAATAACTGTGCGGTGGTTGTTGGGGCAACTTATCCTGGCGAATTGAGTAATATCCGTGGGCTTGTTGGTGATATGCCTATTCTTATTCCAGGAATTGGCGCCCAGGGCGGTGATGTTGAGGCAACGGTTAAAGCGGGTAAAGACAGTAATGGTAGAGGCATGATAATCAATTCCTCGCGAGGCATTATTTTTGCCTCTAAAGATGCCGATTTTGCTGAAGCAGCTCGCCGGGAAACAGTCAAACTGACCGAGATGATTAACCGGTATCGTTAACAACCAAAGGCCAGGTCTTTTGAAAAAAAGACCTGGCCAGAATTTATTAATCAGGATTGATAAGAAGGAGGTAGAGATATGGCTGAAATGAATAGGGAAAAGCGGGAACTTGCTCTCGCCTTATTAGAAGAAGCAGCATTCCGAGGCAATGGCTATTTACGTCTTCAAGAAGCTGCAGTTATTCCAGAGATAGGTGGAATAATAGGGAGAGAACTCTACAGGGCGGCGCGGATACATGGGCTTAATTATAGTCACGTGACCGGAGTATCAGATGTAGGTGATCTGATGGCTAAGGAATTTTCCAAGGCCGGTCAAATCTTCGGAGATTACCTAAGACCGATTTTGATGCTGAGTAGTGAGCTGAATATGGAGCTGGTCGCAGGAGATGAAGAAAGTGATGTTACTACTGAAATTATTAGAGCTCAAGGAGACCGTCACGTAGATAGAGTGCTCCTTATTGGTGATTCAGTAACCGAAGAAGCCAAAAGTGAGTTCGAAACCATAGAAATGCTGGAAAGATTAGGATCAGGAGTTTATAATATCTTGGTTCTGGTGGATTATGAACAAGGAGAAAGTGAACGACTGGAAAGGGAAGGATATAACTTCCACGCGGTCTTTAAGTTTCAAGAACTCTTGGAACTTTATTTGGCAGAAAACAAGATAGATGCAATTATTTACGATGAGCTAA
>CAYOWE010000008.1:4493-14019 GCA_964407595.1 uncultured Candidatus Saccharibacteria bacterium
ACCTCTTTGAATCAGATTTTAGATGTTTTGGAAAACAGTCCGGAATTAGCTAAATTAATTAGCCAGAAAAACGGCTTTTATTTTTTAACAGGTAATAAAAGAATCATTAAACAAAGAATTGAGAGACAAAAAATAGCTGACCAAAAATGGAAAAAAACCAAGCAAATGGTTAAGCTGCTTCAGTTGATTCCCTTTATTCGCTTGGTTGTGGTCAGCGGTTCTTTGGCCATGGATAATCCTAAGAAAGAATCGGATATTGATCTTTTGATTGTCACCCGAAATGGCCGTATTTGGACTTGCCGGGGGATAATCACTTTATTTATTCATTTGCTCGGCCAGCGCCGGCATGGCTACTTAACTAAAGATAGATTTTGCCTTAATCATTATCTGACTGACCAATCATTGAAGATTCCTTTGGCCAGTTTATACAATGCTCAAACTTATGCCCATTTGGTCCCAGTTTGGGAAGCAGAAGAATACGATGTGCCAAAATACAATAAGTTTCAGCGAGCAAATCAGTGGCTCAAGGATTATCTGTTTTTTTATCCTCAAAGCCAACAGGGTTATTTAAGACAAATTAAATCCAATCAATCTTTTACTTTTTCCAGAAGATTAAGAGAATCTATTCTTGACAAAAAGATAGGTGATGCTTTAGAATTTATTTTGAGAAAGGTTCAGACCAGACGAATCAGTCAGGACCCCTTAACTTATCAATCGGGCGGCCGAGTGGTTTTCAATGATGAGCAATTAGAATTTCATCCTGATTCGCCAGAAAAAGGAATTTTAGAAAAGTATAATCAAAAGATGAAGGAGTTGGGATTGACTGAAATGAGTCAAGAAAAAGATTCAGGATTGACGGTCTAGAAATGTATCTTTTAAGGTACGGCCTTAAAAGAGACACCCTTTGCTTGACAAATTAAGTGATTTTAGATAAGATAGAAAGAAGCAAGCAAAGAACAATATCCAATAAACATAATAGTATTTATTGTTTGTTGTTTATTGTTTTTTGATTATTTAATTTTATGGATATTAAACCATTAGCAGACAGGGTTCTCATTGAGCCAATTTCAACTGAGGAAAAGACCAAGTCGGGTATTATTATCCCGGAGACGGTTGAAAAAGAAAAACCCGAGCAAGGTAAGATTATTGCTGTTGGTCCGGGTCGGCCTAATAAACCGATGGGTGTTAAAAAAGGCGATGTGGTCCTTTTTACTAAATACGGACCTAATGAAATCAAGATAGATAATAAGGAATATTTAATTGCCAAAGAAGAAGATATTTTGGCAATTTTGAAATAATTTAGATTTGTTTTTAAGGGTTTGATCTTTTGAGTGTAATCTTCTTGCCTTCAATAGCGTTACTACTCTTAATGCCAAGCCTTAAAAAACATTGAAAATATGGCAAAACAAATTAAATTTGACGAACAAGCCAGACGCCAGCTTAAAAAAGGCGTTGACCGATTAGTTAATGCGGTTAAAGTTACTTTGGGACCTAAAGGCCGCAATGTCGTTTTAGATAAAGGTTTTGGTTCTCCGGAGATTACTAATGATGGAGTAACCATTGCTAAAGAAATTGAACTGGAAAATAAGTTTGAGAATATTGGGGCAGAAATTGCTAAAGAAGTAGCCAGCAAGACCAATGATTTAGCTGGCGATGGCACAACTACAGCCACTCTTTTAACTCAAGCGATTATTAATCAAGGGTTAAAAAACGTTACAGCCGGAGCTAATCCCTTGGCATTAAAAAGAGGCATTGAAAAAGGAGTTGAGGCGGTGGTTAATGCTTTAAGGAAAATGTCTAAAGCAGTAGCTGGCAAAGCAGAAATTGCCCAAGTGGCGACTATTTCAGCTGAAAATTCCGAAGTTGGTGATTTGATTGCCGAAGTTATTCAACAGATTGGCAAAGATGGAGTAATTACCGTGGAAGAATCGCAAACCTTCGGTTTATCCAGGGAGATTGTTAAGGGAATGCGTTTTGATAAGGGATACATTTCTCCTTATATGATTACTAATACCGAAAAGATGCAGGCTGAATATGACGACCCGTATATTTTAATTACTGACAAGAAAATTTCCAGCATCAAGGAAATTCTACCACTTTTGGAAAGTGTTACTAAGAGCGGCAAAAAAGACATTGTTATTATTTCTGAAGAAGTTGAGGGTGATGCTTTAGCTACTTTAGTAGTTAATAAATTAAGAGGCACTTTTAATGCTTTGGCCGTTAAAGCGCCTGGTTTTGGCGACCGGCGCGAAGAAATGCTGGAAGATATTGCTGTTTTAACTGGCGGTCAGGTGATTTCTGAAAAAGTTGGTCTTAAATTAGAAAATACAGAGTTAAAAATGCTTGGTCGGGCGCGTAAAGTGATTGCTGATAAAGAAAATACGACCATTGTTGAAGGCAAGGGCCGTAAGCTGGATATTGAAGCGCGGGTTAATAAAATTAAAGAAGAAATAGATAAAAGTGATTCTGATTTTGACAAAGAAAAATTACAAGAACGTTTGGCTAAATTGGCTGGCGGTGTAGCCGTAATTAAGGTTGGTGCAGCTACGGAAACGGAACAAAAATACAGACAAGCCAAGATTGATGATGCTTTAGCAGCTACCCGAGCGGCCGTAGCCGAAGGAATTGTTCCTGGCGGCGGCGTAGCTTTAATTAGGGCCTTAAACAGTTTGAAGGAACTAAAATTAAGAGGAGACGAAAAGACCGGTTTAGCTATTTTAAGAAGGGCCCTAGAAGAGCCCTTAAGACAGATTGCTAATAATGCTGGTCAGGATGGGGCAGTGGTGGTTGATGAAATTAAGAAAAAGAGCGGCGGATATGGTTATAACGCGGCTAAGAACAAATACGAGGATTTATTTGAGTCAGGTATTATTGATCCAACTAAAGTGGTCCGTTCTGCTCTGGAGAACGCTGCTTCGGCCGCGGCCATGCTTTTGACTACGGAATGTGTGATCACTGATTTACCGGAAAAGAAAGACAGTTCAATGCCTTCAATGGGTGGAGGAATGCCAGGTGGCGGTATGCCGGGAATGATGTAAAATTTGATTTTTGATCAGAAAACACCCCGTAATACTGCGGGGTGTTTTTGATTGCCTAAATAATTAAGATAGAGTATAATAAATCCAGAAAGGAGACCTAAACATGAGTACAACTTTATGGATAATTATCGGCCTAATTGTCGTTCTTTTTCTTTGGCTGATAGGTGTTTTTAATAGTTTAGTTAAATTAAAGAATAGGACCAATGAGGCCTGGTCAGACATAGATGTCCAGTTAAAAAGGCGCTATAATCTGATTCCTAATTTAGTTAATACAGTCAAGGGTTATGCCAAGCATGAAAGAGAGCTTTTTGAAAAAGTGACTAAGGCGCGGACAGCGGCCATGGGCGCTCAAACAGTTGAGGAACACGGCAAGGCAGAAAATATGCTGGCTGGCGCCTTAAAGTCATTGTTTGCCGTAGCGGAAAATTATCCGGACTTGAAAGCTAATCAGAATTTCCTGGAATTACAAAGAGAATTAAGTGATACAGAGAATAAGATTCAGGCGGCTCGTCGCTTTTACAATGGCAATGTCAGGGACTTTAATATTAAGATAGAGAAATTTCCTAATAATTTAGTCGCCGGCACGCTTGGCTTTAAGAAACGGGATTTCTTTGAAGTAGAGGAAGAGGCGGCTCGTGAACCAGTTGAGGTAAGTTTTTAACCGCTACGAGGGCAAGAGTTAATTTTCAAAAGACGCAAATTTTTCTCCAGCGAAAAAAATTGCTCGGCTTTCGTCAAAATTTTTCGCTAAAGCGAAAACCGAGCAATTTTGACTTCAGACGCTTTTGAAAATCAACTTTTGTCCTCGCTTGTAATAATATTCAATGGCCACTCTTTATACTCACAAAGATAGCAATATCCGCCGGACTTGGATATTGATTAGTTTATTTCTTGTTTTTATTATCGGTTTAGGCTGGGTTTTTTCTTATCAATTTAACAGTCCGATTATTTTGGTGGTAGCAGTTATTTTTAGTTCTTTAATGAGTTTTACCTCCTATTGGTATTCGGACAAGATTGTTTTGCGAATGAGCCGGGCCAAGGAGATTAAAAAAGAAGATAATCTTCAACTATATCGTTTGGTGGAAAATCTTTCTATCACGGCTGGCCTGCCTCTACCGAAAATCTACCTGATTGATGAAATAGCCTCTAATGCTTTTGCGACCGGCCGCAATCCGGAACACGCGGTTATTGCCGTGACCAGGGGGCTTTTAGAAAAATTAGACCGTTCTGAACTAGAAGGGGTTTTAGCTCATGAATTAAGCCATATCGGCAACCGGGATATTCTTTTACAGACAGTCGTGGTTATTTTAGTCGGTTTGGTGGTTTTGCTTTCTGATTGGTTTTTACGCTGGACATTATTTGGCCGAGGCCGCCGCGATAGCCGCCAAGGCGGACAACTGGCTGGCATCATGATTCTGATTGGCTTTGTTCTGGCTATTTTATCTCCTTTTTTTGCTGTTTTAATTCAAATGGCTATTTCCCGCAAAAGAGAATTCTTAGCTGATGTTGATGGCGCTTTGTTAACCCGTTATCCAGAAGGACTGGCCAGCGCTTTAGAGAAAATTTCCCAAGACCGAATGCCTTTACGAGTCGCCAACAAAGCCATGGCTCACATGTATATTACTAACCCCTTTAAAGGCAAAAAAGTTTCCAGGTTTTTTATGACCCATCCGCCGGTTGAAGAAAGAATAAAAAATCTGCGGGGACTGGAGATATAAAAATATGGATAAAATAATTTGTGTTTTTGGAGCTAGTACAACCTGGGGAGCTTGGGATAAAGAAAGAGGCGGCTGGGTTCAGAGATTAAGAAGGTATTTTGAAGCCAATAAAATTGGTAATGGCTATATCAGCGTATATAATCTTGGGGTTGATGGAGATGATACAAATGATTTATTAGAAAGATTTGAATCTGAAACAAAACAAAGAATAAAAAAAGGTTGGTATAATGAAATTATTATAATATTTTCAATAGGAGCAAATGACTCTATGTATGTAAAATCAAAAGATAGTCCACAGGTTAATTTAGAAAAATTTGAGAATAATTTAAAGGAATTAATAAAACAGGCTAAGAGGTTTACAAAAAAAGTTATTTTTAGTGGAGGATTAAGGGTGGACGAATCAAAAACAGCGCCAGTTCCCTGGGGTAATAGCTTATACTATACTAATAAGAACATTCGGAATTATAACCAAGTGATAAAGTCGGTTTGCAAGGAACATAAATTATTATTCGTAGATATGTTTGATTTACTTGATAAAAAAGATTTAGAGGATGGATTGCATCCTAATTCCCAAGGCCATCAGAAGATATTTGAGAAAGTTAAAGATTTTTTATTGGAGAATAAATTAGTGGAGAAATAATATGAATCTATTTGAAAAAGAACCACAACAAGAATCTTTAGAAAATTTTCAACAGGAGATTCAAGATTTAAAAGACGAAGAAATAGAAGAAAAGAAGGAAAAAGCTAATCCTGATTTGATTAATATTCAGGTAGAAAAATTGACTCCAGAAGATATGAAGGTTTGGCAGATTTACAAAAAGCTGACTGAAGAGAATATTACCAAAAAAGATGTTCAAAATTTTGAAGAATATAGAGAATCGGTTTATTCTGATAAAGAGCCGGCGAGAAAGAGTTTCGCTGAGTTTTTAGCGAATAAATTAACTATTTTATGGGGAGAGAAAGAATTAAAGAATATGAAGTCGCCTAGCTAATAACAAATTAATATTATGAGTATCTTTGATGTAATTTTTGGATCAGGCAAGAAAATATCGCGGCTTGATTTTGAAAAGGCCTTGCGTAATATTCCGGAATTGTCTGATAGAGAAAGAGCTTATGTCAGCGGTATTTTTCAGGACTCTTTAAAAAGCGGCTTAAGCAAGTTTGAATTGAAAAAAGAAATTAGCCGTTTAAGGCATAAGCCCGACGACCTATTGGATTCTTTTGAAGTAGAGAAGATAAAACAGAAATTAATGGCCTATTTTTAATCAAGGAGAGGTCGCATAGTGGCCGAGTGCACCGCCTTGGAAAGACGGCATACCGCAAGGTATCGCGGGTTCGAATCCCGCCCTCTCCGCCAGTTTACAATTTCGAATTAATTTACTTTTTTAATTAAACAAATATATGCCTCAAGATAAAAAAGTTGGGGTTAAAGCTGGTGTCGGCGTTATGATTTTAAAAGATAATAAGGTTCTTTTGGGTAAACGGCACGAAGATGCTAAAAAAGCTGATTCGGCGCTTCACGGCGAAGGCACCTGGACTATGCCGGGAGGTAAAATTGATTTCGGCGATACCCTTGAAGAGGCAGCCGCTCGGGAAACGATGGAGGAAACCGGCATTAAAATCAATCAGGATAAATTAAAATTTATCAGCTTAACCAATGAGCGGGTTAGCGACGCCCATTTTGTGACTATCGGCTTTTTATATGAAGGATTTGAGGGCGAGCCGAAAGTGATGGAGCCCGATGAAATAACCGAGTGGCGTTGGTTTGCTCTGGACAAATTGCCGGAAAAAATATATTTTCCCAGCGCTAAAATTCTTAAAAATTATTCAGAAAACATAGTTTATAATCGTCACCAATAAAATGTATGCCCTTAAAAGAAATACAAAAACAAGTTGATGATTGGGTTAAACGATACAAGATTGGCTATTTTAAGCCGTATGAAATATTGGCTCATTTAACGCAGGAAGTTGGTGAATTGGCCAGGGAAATTAGCCATCTTCATGGGGTTGAAAAGAAAAAGTATGGTCAAGGAGCCAAAGATTTAGGAGATGAAATAGTTGATGTTATTCTTGCGCTGGTCTGTTTAGCTAATTCCAAAGACATTGATTTAGACAAAGCCTTTAAGAAAATGATGAAGGAAAAGCTTAATAAAAGAGATAAAAATCGTTGGGAGAAGAAAAAATGAAAATCAAGGATAAAAAACTTCATCGGATTGCTTCCACGGCGATTATTTATCGAAAGACAAAAGGCGAAATTAAATACATAATTACTCAGCGAAGTTTGGAAGAGAATGCCTTTCCTGGAATGTGGACCGTGCCCGGAGGCACGTTGGAGACTGATGACTATATCAACACACAAAAGACGACTAAGGACCAATGGTATTTTGGTTTAGAGAAATCTTTAAGAGGAGAGATAAGAGAAGAAGTTAATTTGGATGTTGGAAAAATTAAGTACTTGCTAGATATTGTCTTTATTAGACCAGATGGAATGCCGGTAGTTATCCTGAGTTGGTATTGTCCATACAAGTCAGGCCGGGTAAAATTAGATGAAGATAACATTGATTATGCTTGGGTTACTTATCCAGAAGCTAAGAAATACGATTTAATTGAGGGAATTTTGGAAGAAATAGCCATGGTTGATAAAATACTTAAAGGAAAAAATAAAGATAGCGTGCAATATAGATGCTAAAATAATATGAATAAAAGACTTATCGTTATTATTATTTTAATAATTATTTTGGGCGGCTATTGGTATTTAAGTAAGGGAGAAGAGGACTCTGAATTAAATCAAGATTTATGCGGCAATGGTATTTGCGATGAGGGGGAAAATTTTGAATTATGTCCAAGCGATTGTAAAGAAATCCCCGAGCGAGAAACATGCGGACCAGATAATAGCGGCTATTGTATTGATTTCAGAGAGGAATGCGAATTAAGTTATCAAGGTATCGGACCAGATAAATGCAAACGAGGCAGGTCAGCAGAGTGCTGCGTGCCAAAATATTAATTATTATGATTAGTTCTCCAGTAGATGAAATAAAAAATAAGTTGGATATTGTTGATGTAATTCAGGGATATATTCGATTACAGAAAGCTGGCCAGAATTACAAGGCGCTTTGTCCTTTTCATTCGGAAAAGATGCCTTCTTTTGTGGTTTCGCCGGAAAAACAGATGTGGAAATGTTTTGGCTGTGGGGCCGGTGGTTCTATTTTTGATTTTGTTATGCAAATGGAAGGAGTGGAATTTGGCGATGCCTTGCGGATGCTGGCTCAGCGGGCCGGGGTAGAATTGAAAAAAGTAGACCCTAAATTGAAAACCGAAAGAACGCGGCTTTATGAAATTTGTTATTTAGCCAATCAATTTTTTATCAAGCAGTTGGCCGCCAGTCAGGCAGGTAAAAATATTCAAAAATATCTGGCTGTTCGCGGGTTAATGGCAGCTGCCATTAAAGATTGGCAGATTGGTTATGCGCCTAAGCAATGGAGAGCTTTGATAGATTTTTTAGGGAGCAGGGGATATTCTGATGATGAAATTTCAAAGGCAGGTCTAATTGTTAAAAAAGAGGAAAAAAACGAATATTACGATAGATTCCGCGACCGAATTATTTTCCCTATTCATGATTTAAACGGTTTGGTTATTGGTTTTACGGCCCGGGAAAATCCTGAACAGCCAGACAGCCGAATGGGTAAGTATATCAATACGCCCAATACCTTAATTTACGATAAAAGCCAGGTTATCTACGGGCTAAACAAAGCCAAATTGGATATTAAAAAAGAAAATCTTTGTGTTTTAGTAGAAGGGCAAATGGATGTTTTAATGGCTCATCAAGCCGGCTTTAAAAATGTGGTGGCCAGTTCTGGGACGGCTTTGACGGAAAAGCAACTAAGAATTCTCAAACGCTATACAGAGAATTTAGCCACGGCTTTTGATATGGATTTAGCCGGGGAAATAGCCACTAAACGAGGAATTGATTTAGCTCTTCAATTTGGCTTTAATACTAAGGTGATTAACTTGCCTGAAGAGCAGGATCCGGCTGACTGTTTGCAAGAAAATTCTTTAGTTTGGTCTCAATTAGTTAGTCAAGCGACCAGTTTGATGGAATTTTATTTATCCAATACTTTAAAAAGATATGACGGACAAACAATTGAAGGCAAAAAGGAAATAAGCCGGATTCTTCTACCGGAAATCAAAAAAATTCCCAATAAGATTGAACAGGCTCATTGGCTTCAGGAATTGGCCAGACGGCTAAGGGTTCAAGAAACGGTTTTGGTTGAGGAAATGGCGAAAATAAAACAAGTTGATCGTGTTGCTATTGAACAAAAAACTGAAGATAATGGCCAGCCAAAAATAGTTAATCTGGAAGAATATGCCTTAGGTCTTATCCTGACTAATTTAAGAAAAATGAAAAGGTTTAAAAGGGAGCCAGCTTATTTATTTATTAACTCCGAGTTAGCGGAAATATTCAAAAATTTAAAGAAAGGCAAAGGTAAGGGGAATAATTTAAAAAGTTTCCGAGAGAGATTACCTATTAATTTAGCTAATCAATTAGATGAACTTGTTTTTAAAACAGAAGCCCAAAAGAGTTTATCGGATAAATTTGAGCCAGTTAAGGAAATTAGATTTTGTTTTAGTCAATTGCGTAAGCGCTATTGGCAGGAAAAATTAGACCAGCTTAATTTATCTATTCGGGAAGCTGAAATGGAAAAAGATAAAGATTCTCTTAAAAAAATGACTGAAGAATTTAATAAATTAACTAAGCAAATTAGTTTATCT
>CAYOWE010000008.1:14119-16139 GCA_964407595.1 uncultured Candidatus Saccharibacteria bacterium
AAGCCGGTTAAGAAAAAAGTAGTCAGCCGAAAGAAAAGACAAAGAAAAATTAGCCCGTCTCGCAAATCAATACGGCCTAGGTCGAAAAAAAAAGTTAGCCAACCGAGAAAGAAAAGAAAAAAAGCATTAATCACCGAAGAGAAGATTCAAGAATTAGTTAACCGAGGCCGCCAGCGAGGTTTTGTTACTGAAGCAGAGATGCTTCAGCTGGCTCCTAGAATAGAAGAAGATATTACCGGCTTGGAAAAAGTGGTTCAGAAATTAAAAGAGAATAATATTAAAGTAATTGAATCAGTTGAGTTTTTAGAAGTCCTTTCTCCAGAAGAAAAAAAGTCAATAAAAGAAAAAATTCCTCTTAAAATGGAAACATTTGATAATGTTCAGATGTACTTGCGGGAAATCGGTAAAATTTCCTTAATCAACGCTCAAGAAGAAGTTAAATTAGCTAAACTAATTGAAAAAGGAGATGAAGAGGCTAGGCAAAAATTAACTCAAGCTAATTTACGGCTGGTCGTCAGTATTGCCAAAAGATATGTTGGTCGAAGCCGTAATTTAAGTTTGTTAGATTTAATTCAAGAAGGGAATATCGGGCTTTTTAAGGCAGTAGAAAAGTTTGATTATCATAGGGGCTATAAATTTTCTACTTACGCTACTTGGTGGATTCGTCAGGCAATTACCCGAGCTTTGGCTGACCAATCCCGAACTATTCGTATTCCTGTTCATATGGTTGAAACGATTAGTAAATATACTCAAATCAAGCGGCGGCTTTTCCAAGATTTAGGCCGGGAGCCCCTGCCCGAAGAAATAGCCGTGGAAATGGGAGAGAGTATTGATAAAATTAGACATATTATAAAAATTTCTCAAGATACTCTTTCTTTAGAGGCGCCGGTTGGCGACGAGGATGAAGAAAGCAGTTTAGGTGAATTTATTGAAGATAAAAAAACTGTTTCGCCATCTCAGGTAGCCGCTCGTAAATTACTGCGTCGCCGGCTGAAAGATATTTTGACTGATTTATCGCCTCGCGAACAGAAAATTTTAGAAATGCGTTTTGGTTTAAGAGATGGTATTACCCATACCTTAGAAGAAGTTGGTCAAGAATTTGGCGTAACTAGAGAACGCATCCGGCAAATTGAAGCTAAGGCCCTGGAGCGAATGCGCCAGCATCATGCTTCCAAGAAATTGAAGGGATATTAAATATTCGTCCACGAGTCGCCAAAGGCGACGAGTGGCTAACGAATGCTTAAACCAGCTCTCTAAGCTGTAAATTTGAAAGATAAAACTATTTTTAAAATAAAGCGCCTTTGATTTCTTTAAACTGATCGGTTACAGCCTAGAGAGCTGGGTGCTCAATTTTTTAGCGAAATTAATTTCGCTATCGCTCATGAATTTAGAAAAAATTGGCACAAAAAACCTGGTCATCATCTTAACCGAATTAGCGGCTATTTTTTTAATGGTTTTTAATATTCTGCCGCGGGAGACCGGTCTGGTAGTGACTGGTATCTTGATTTTTTATTTCATTTTTAGTCCTTTAGCTGATTCGCTTTGGGTTTTTATTGCTTCTATTCCTTTGTTTGTCGCTTTGCCTATTACTGAAAGCTTTGACACTATGGCTAATTGGCGAATTTTATTAACGGTTTTATTTTTAGTTTTATTTTTTAGACATGGTCTATCTATTAGTTTAGTTAAAAATACTCTTGGCCATTGGAAATTAAAAGAGAAATTAAAACATTATCGTTTGGAATATTTGACGGGGATATTTTTGTTGATTGGTTGTTTATCACTTTTGGTAGCTGATGACGTTTGGATAGGCATAAAAAAACTTCTTTTTTTAATTAATATTTTTTTCCTCTATATTATTATTAGGAATTTAGTTGCTAAGAATAAAGAAATTATTTTTAAGATTTTTGGGGCAATCAAAGTAGCCATAGGAATAACTTTAGGGATTGGTTTTTTACAGCTAATTATGGTTTTTTTTATTAACCTTCATCAATTTTGGTATCTTTGGGATAAAAATGTAATT
>CAYOWE010000009.1:0-15931 GCA_964407595.1 uncultured Candidatus Saccharibacteria bacterium
TGAAATTATTAAATAATGTTTAATAAACCCTTCATCTTATGCTTAAGGTGATAGATTAAACCAGACCCATTTTAGTGCGGGTTTCTTGGATAGTGCTTTTGGCGATGACGCTGGCTCTTTTAGCCCCTACTTTAAGAGTTTCTTGAACATAAACTTCTCGTCTGAGAAGTTCTTTTCTTTTTCGGCGAAAAGGTTCCAGGGAGTTAATTAAAAGTTCAGCTAAAGATTTTTTAAAGTAAGCATAACCTTTGCTTTTGAAAGTTTTCTCTATTTCTTTTATTGGTTTTTCGCTAAATAAACTATAAATTGTTAAAAGATTTGAAATTCCCGGTTTTTTTTGAAGATTATACTTTATTTGCTTTCCAGTATCAGTTACAGCTGACATTATTTTTTTCTTGATTTCTTCCGGCTCTTCAAACAGAGAAACGTAGCTTTGGGGGCTCAATGATTTTGACATTTTTTGCTTAGGATTATTTAAAGCCATAATTTTAGCTCCAAGTTTTGGAAGCATTGCTTTTGGTTCAACAAAGGTTTCGCCAAATTTCTGGTTAAATTTTCTGGCAATTGTTCTTGCTAATTCAATATGTTGGACCTGGTCTTTTCCCACCGGCACCGTCTCTGTTTTGTAAAGTAAAATGTCAGCTGCTTGCAAAATTGGATAGACCAAGAGACCGGCATTAATATTCTTTTTAAATTGCTTGGACTTTTCTTTGTATTGGGTCATTCTTTCTAAATCTCCAATCGGGCAGACAGTATTTAAGAGCCAGCAGAGCTCGGTATGTTCCTTGACATCTGACTGGATAAAGAAAATACTTTTTTGAGGGTCAATGCCAGTTGCCAGATAAACGATAGCAGTTTCTAAAATGTTTTTTTGAAGCTCTTTTGGTTTATAGGGAATAGTTAAAGAATGTAAGTCAGCAATGAAAAAAACACACTCGTTTTTTTCTTGGAGTTTAATCCATTGTTTGATAGCTCCCAAATAATTTCCTATATGTATTGAGCCAGTTGGCTGGATACCAGATAAAACTCGCATAAATTAAACTTCAATTACTACAGGTAATATTATTGGCCTTCTCTCGGTTTTTGAAAAAAGAAATTGCCCAACCTTGTTTCTGATTTCATCTTTAACGTAAACCCAGTTAACGGCTCCGCCGCTTCCAGCTGCTCTATTGACAATATCAATTACTTTGCGCCGGGTTTGGGCAAGCAATTCTTTTGATTCTCTTAAATAAACAAACCCTCTTGATATTATATCAGGAGAACCCTTAATTTGACCGGTCTGTCTGTCAACAATTGCTACAATAACAAACATTCCATCTTGAGCTAACATCTGGCGGTCTCTTAGAACAACTTCTCCGACATCTCCCACGCCCAAGCCGTCAACCATAATATAGTTTGAGGGGACGGTTTTTTTGTCTATAAAAACTTTCTGTCTGTTTAGATTAATTATTTGTCCGTTTTCGGCTAAAATAATATTTTTTGAGGGAATACCTGCTCTTTGAGCAACTTCGGCGTGAGTTACTAACATTGAAAATTGGCCGTAAGCAGGGAGAAAAAATTTCGGCTTCATAATATTTATCATTTCTTTAAGTTCTTCTTGATGAGCATGTCCGCCGGCATGAATGTCCATCATTTTGTAGTGGTAAACCTTAGTTCCTTGGCGATAAAATTCATCTTTTAGAACCTGAACCGTTCTTTCGTTACCGGGAACCACAGAGGAAGAAAAGATAATTGTATCTCCTTTTTTAAGGTGGATGAATTTATGCTCTTGGTTGGCAATTCTCATTAGAACTGCTTGACCTTCTCCCTGAGCGCCGGTGCAAATAATAGTTATTTTAGAATCGGGGTATTTAGTTATTTCTTTTGTTTTAATTAATGTGTCCTTTTTTATTTTAAGATAATTTAAACTTCTGGCAATTTCCACATTAGTTTTCATTGAATAACCCTCAATACAAACTTTTCTTCCATGTTTTTCAGAAAGAGTGATAAGCTGTTGGACTCTATTTAAGAGAGAGGCGAAGGTAGCAGCAATAATTCGTCCATTTGTTTTTTTGAAAATTTCATCTAAGTTTTGTTCAATTGTTTTTTCCGAAAGAGAGTGGCCGGGTTCTTCGGCATTAGTTGAGTCCGAGATTAAAAGTAGGATGCCTCTTTTTCCTAACATTTCTAATTTTTTAAAATCAGTAGGGAGTTCATTAACTGGATTTTGGTCAAACTTAAAATCAGAAGTAATTAAAATGTTTCCAACCGGCGTTTTGACAAAAAAACCAAGATTACCGGGAATATTATGGTTTTGGCGAAAAGATTCAAGATTAAATGGACCGAGTTCTATTCTATCACCATCTTTAATAGTGGTGATATTTAATTTCGGCAGGTTAGGAAATTCTTCTTGTCTTTTTAAAATAATTCCACGGGTAAGAACAGAAGTAAAAAGCGGAGGATTGCCAATTTTTTCAATTAGATAAGGAATAGCGCCAATATGATCGTAATGGCCATGGGTGATAACTGCTCCTAAGATATTTTTTGTTTTATTCTTTAAGTAGCCAATATTAGGGATGATGCAATCAATTCCCGGCATATTTTCTTCTGGAAAACCCAGGCCCATATCAATAATTAAAATCTTTCTTTCATATTCAAAGAGCATCATATTTCGACCTACTTCGCCTAATCCGCCTAAAGGAATTATTTGTAGATTATTTTGTGTTTTTTGCATAATTTTTATTTAGTATTTAGAAGGAGCTTAACTCCTTTTTTGCATGTGCGGGTAGGAGGATTTGCACCTCCAAGAGATTTCTCCCATTAGGTCCTGGACCTAACGCGTCTGCTGTTCCGCCATACCCGCTCCACCCAGGAAATCTAAATTCTTTGGTATTGATTTTTTCGGCTTTTCAAAACGCAGTTCAGAAACTTTTTTGTAGTTTTTATTTTTAATCCAACCTTTTTTAGTGTAATAATAACAAGCACCTTGCATTTTTTCAAATAACCGATAATCACTTTGGCAATTTTCAGAAATCCAGTTCGCCATTTTTAAATCTTTTTTTGAGGGGTTAATAGTAATATGACCATAACCCGGGGGAATAATAGCCACCTCATCTTTTTTAGCTTTTATTGCAAAAACGTCTATAATTTCTTTGCCTTGTCTTTTCTGCATTAGGTAAATTGCTTCTCCTTCAAGGACGATATAAATTTCCCCGTAATTCCCAATATGCTCATGGCCTTTAGTTTTAGTAAACTCCCGGCCTAACATTCTATCTGGGATAAGGGTAATATCATACCTTAAACCATCTTTTTTTTTAAGACCTCTATACATATAATAGAGCTCAAGATTTGGAACTGTTTTAAACCATTCTTTATCGTAAACAACTTCTCGCATATCGTTTAGGTAGCGAATATCCGGCTTTTTATTTTTTAATTTTGTTTCCATATCCGTTTGGTCTTAATGTACCACTTCTCAATTCCTGAGAAACGTTTTGAGGGGTTAATAATTTTTTCTACTGCTATTCCTTTTATTTCTTTTGAGACCAGATAAATATAATCCGGGCTATATAAAAATACTACTGGAGCGTCTTCAATTAAGATGTCTTGAAAAAGGGATAATTTTTCGGCTCGGGTTTCAGGGATTGGAGATTTCCTATTTTCTTCCAATAATTTGTCTGCTTTACTATTTTCGTATAAAGCTAAATTTAATCCCGGGTCTTTTTTTTGAGAAGAATGCCAGAAAGGAAAAGGGTCAGGAATAGCTCCCAAGACCTCTCCGAAAAGCAAGCTTTCGTAATTTCTTGGTTTGATAAAATCCTGCTCTAATTGGAAAATAGGAAAGGTTTGGATTTCAACTTCTGCTCCTAATATTTTCCATTGTTCTTTTAGGATTTCAGCAACCCTAATCATTTGAGGCTGTTCAACAGTTGCCAAGCTAAACTTTAACGATAGAACTTCTTCCGGTTCTTGGAAGCAGATTTCATTTAATTTGGTTCTGGTACTATTGCCTACAGTTCCTGTTCCTTTTGTATAATCCCATGGTTTTAGAACATCTTCATAATATTTTTCCTGAAATCTAATTACTGCCTCTTTTGTTTTTTCACCAAAATAGTCAGTTATTTCTCCTTCAGGATATATGTCTGGAAACTTAGCCAAGCATTTCTGAAGTTCTGTTACTTCTTTCCCTTTTGACCCCTTTGTTAAGCGGCTTTTAAATTCAAAAACAGGTTTTTTAATAATAATCTTTTCTCTCAAGCCGTCTTGGTCTTCGTCTTTAAAGCCGGCTTTTTCTAATATGTTTTTTGCTTTTTCAATATCAAATTCATAAATTTCTGAAGGTGCGTCAATCCCGTAGATTTCTGGTAAAATGGGGGATTGGACAATTTTTTGGTCAATTTCTTTTTTGTTAACCCCATAATTTAAAGCTAGCCGGACTTCTTTTTCAGCCAGGACTTTTGATTTTTCTTGATTAAAAAATACTGCAAAATATCTTGGCAGAGAGAGCAAGTAAGTTTGCCAATTCCCGCCAATATTTACCGGCGAGTTTAAGGATAGTCCTTTAATTTTTCCTTGTTTAGCTGTTTCAATTAGTTCTTCTTCATTATCAAAAAATACAAATTTGATTTCAGAAATATAGGGTTTTTCCCCGGAATAAAGAGAGTTAGCGGCCAAGGTTAAAGATTTTGTCCAGTTAGAATTTTGTTTTATCTTTTTTAATTTGTAAGGGCCTGATCCTATCGGTTTTAAATTAGAGGGTTCAAAAGCAAAATTCTCTGGAGAGACATTTTCCCAAATATGCTTTGGTAAAATCTTTAAGGCGCAATTTTCCAGAAAAGCGCTGTAGGGTTTTCTTAGTGTAAACTTAACCCCCAAATCATTAATTTTTTCTATTTCTACTCCTACCCAGTTTGCCTGGAGAGGACTTTTGAAATCAGGGTTTTGGATTGTTTTGATAGTGAAAATTATGTCGTCAGAAGTAAAAGGAGTTTTATCTTGCCAGAAAATGTTTTCTTTCAGATAAAATTTATAAATTTTTCCATCTTCTTCAATCTCAGGATATCCTTTAGCTAAATCAGGAACTATTTGTAAGTTTTCATCGTATTTCATTAAACCGGAAAAGATAAGCTGAACTAAGTCCCGGTCAACATCGGAATTAGCGTAGACGGGATTGATAAATCTCGGTTGACCAATTACTCCTTCGGTGTAAGTTCCTCCTCTGGCCGGCGCGATTTCAGTATTTTTAAAATAAAAATTGAGCAAAAGAAAAGCGAAAGAGCCGAGAGCTAAAAGAAAAAAAGCAAAAAAAGCGATTTTTTCTTTTTTCGTTAGAACTTTAAAAAATTGCCTCCACTGAGATTTGGCGGGCCATTTTTTTATAAATAAAAATTTCCTCTTTTTTCTCATAGTCAATAACTTAATTTCTGACGGTCGTCAGAAATTAAGTTATATCAGAAGTTAGAGAATGAGATTTGACAAGGCAAAAATAATAAATAAAACTCCGCAGATTACAGATGCCCAAAAGATTTTCTTTTGAATGCCTCGTCTAGTGGCGTAAAAACCACCTCCTTCGCTTCCAAAAGCAGAGCCCAAAGCAGTCCCTCTTTGCTGAAGGAGGATAAAGACAATTAAGAGTATGGCAACAATAATTTGAGCGATTGGTAAAAATATTTGCATAGTTTATCTAACTTTAGTAATTTTCTTTTTCCTTGGGGCATATAGTCCAAAAAGAAAATTTAGGGCCCAGATTATAACTGTTGTCCAGAAAAGAGGAAGGAGGCCGGTAATTTCTAAATCTTTTGGGAAAAGAATCTCTATTAACCAGACCAAGCCCATATTTATCACTAAACTAAATAGGCCAAAAGTTAAAATCCTTAATGGCAGGGAGATTGCTTTTAAAATTGGTTTAAGAAAAAAATTAATAAAACCTAAAACTCCTCCGATTATCAAGAGCATTAAAAAAGTGCCATAAAATTCTACCCCTGGAACAAACTTAGCAGCTAAAAAAAGACCCAATGCCCCAGAGATAATATGAAAGAGGAGTTTCCCTATATACATTATACTATCTTACTCAAGATTTCAAGAAAAGTCAATAAAGGTCTTGACAATACTTCTTATTTGTGGAAAATAGGATTATTAATAAATTAATCAATAACAACAATAATAATATGAAAAGGTTTACTATCTCATTAATTATTTTAACAACAATAGGGATTTTAATAACCCCGACCTTTATTTTCTCCGAATCAGGATACTTTGATAAGAGCAAGCTATGTTATTCTGATAATTGTTTAGATAAAATCGGAATTAAACTAAGTGTGGAGGAACAACCTGTTTCTCCAGAGTCAATAGTGCCAAAACCTCAGAAAATTGAGATGTTATCCGGCCTATCGGTAATAATAGATTCTAAATGGAAAATTGTTGCTGATTTGAGCAATGAATATGAGAGTTTCACAGCTAATTATTTAAAAAACAAAATACTGGAAAGCTTTTCTTTGGATTTAGATGTTATTGATATTAGCAAAATAACAGTAGCGAATAATCATATCTCTGTGATGAGCTCTAATAGAAAAAACAAAATAACTTCAAGCAGAAAAATAATAGTTATAGGGAATCCTAATAATAATTTAACTATTGCTAGAATGGCTTCTTTGGAAGGAATTGATATTAATTCAGAGATTCAGGGAGATTTTAATCAAGGATATATATTGCAAATTAAGCCAGAAAAAGTTTTGATTTTAGCGGATAGTACAGCAGGAACTTTTTATGGAATGATTTCTCTTACCTGGCTTTTGAAAACTCAAGGAGGCTCAATAATCTTGCCACATACCAAAATCACAGATTGGCCTGATTTAGAAATAAGAGGATTTTATGGCGCTGGAGATTATTTATGGGAAGGAGAAATGTTGAATACAACAAAAGACAGGAAAGAGTGGATTGAGATTTTGACAAAGTATAAATATAACTTGTATACTCACTCTTTATCTTCCCTGCAAGAAACTTCATCAGAAGGTTCAATTAATAAAGAGGTTGAAATGGAAGAATTATTGCGTAAAAGACATTTTTATCCAACAGCGCCGTTAACTCCGCTATCTTTAAGGTATTACAATGATAATCTTTATGAAAGTGTCTGGGCCCAGAATATTTCTTTAAAGTTTAATGATTTTGATTACGCAACACAAATAGAAGCTAATGATAATATTCTTAAGAATCCTGACTTGGAAGACGATATAGGTAAAAATAATGTTCCAGATTATTGGACCTTTGAATATCAAGAATCGCCTAATGACTACTGGTCAATGGAATGTTCTGAAAGCCATTCAGGAGAATGTTCTGTAAAGCTTACTTTAAATAAGGACTTAACAGGAACTATTACATCAAGCGCTTATTTCAAACAATATGTTTTTCAAGGGACAAAGCTTCCTACAGATAAAACTTATCTTTTAACTTTCTGGGCGAAGAAAAAAGAAGATTCAAATAATGGAAAAAATCCTCAATTTACTGTGGTATTGAAAGATAAAGACGGTAATTATCAAACCAAATCAGTTCTGATTAAAGAGGCAGATAATAAATGGAGAGAGTATTCAATAACATTTTCTACTGCTAATAACTATACTACAATGTATGTTTATTCTCGGGCTCAAGGAGCAGCGCCCTTAGAGTTGTGGGTTGATGATTTTGAAATTAGATTGTTAGATGATAAATTATTAAATGTAATAAGAACGACTGACACAGAGTTACAGGTTTGGAATATAGATAAAACAACAAAATATAGAGAAGGGGTAGATTATACTTTAGAGGAAGAAGGAAATTTTAATTTGGTAAACCCGCTTTTAGGCAAAAAGACCCGCATTAAAAAGATTCCTTCAGGGTCCATCCCGGAAGGAGGAGAGATAGTTGTAGATTATGATTTCATTGTGAATTTCCAACAAGACAGCGATGAATATATTACTCTTGCCGATCATTTGGTATATGAATTATATGATAAGTATATGCTGAAGTATACAATGGCTAATCTTGATTTAGATTATGTTTTTATAGGTATGGATGAGATAAGAGGATTTAACAGAGATAGCAGGTCTAAGAAGCTTGGTTTGGAGAATTATGAATTATTAGCTCAGTTTACCAACAAGATTATTGATATGATTCATTCATATAATTCTGATACGAAAGTTCTTATATGGGATGATATGTTTAATCCGTATCATAATGGAGGAGATGAGAATTATCAGATTCCATATGGAGGTGAACCAGGCGCAACAAATTCTGCTTTAGATCTTGTGAAGAAAGATAATGTTATGCTCATATCCTGGTGGTATAGCGCAAGTGATTCTAAAGGTAAAATGGCCAATTCCCCAGGCCTTTACAATGAATTAAATCTCAAGTTTTTAGGAGGACCCTGGGATAACGTTGAAAACATTAAGTATTGGTCTTATCTTTGTTATAAGAACAATGCTGCGGGAATGATAGGCCATGAATTTTATAACAGAATTGGCGAAGTGCCGATAGTGGCGGATTATTCCTGGAATGCCGTAAAATCATATTCAGAATAGAGATTTTGAATATGTGGTCACAGAAATTAAGGCTCCTGGTGTGAGAAACATTAGGGGTCTTTATGTTCCATATTGAAAAGTTTTGGGATTTTGGGTATAATAAATTACCTTCTTAGTTCATGAGAAATGATAATTTTATTAAAATTCGGGGGGCTAAGGTTCATAATCTAAAGAATATTAACATTGATATTCCCAGGAATAAATTAGTGGTGATTACCGGGATTTCAGGTTCCGGCAAGTCCTCCTTGGCTTTTGATATTTTATATGCTGAAGGGCAGAGAAGATATGTTGAAAGCTTATCTACCTACGCCAGGCAGTTTTTAGGAGTAATGGATAAACCTGATGTAGAAAGAATTGAGGGGATAAGTCCGGCTATTGCTATTGACCAAAGAAAGGTAGCTCATAATCCTCGTTCCACAGTAGGCACAATAACGGAGATTTACGATTATCTCCGTCTTTTATTTGCCAGAATTGGAAAGCCCCACTGTCCGAAATGTAAAAAGCCAATTTCTCGGCAGACAGTTGACCAGATTGTTGGGCGGGTTTTGAAACTTCCTCAAAAATCAGAGATTACTATTTTAGCTCCGGTAAATTATTCTTTAGAAGAAGTTAAAAGAAAAGGATTTATTAGGGTAAGAGTTAAGGGAAAAATTTATTTTGTTGATAAAGCTCCGGAAGACAACTTTAATCTTGAAATAGTGATAGACAGTTTAATTCTGGATAAAAATTTAGACAGAGAAAGATTAATTGATTCTTTGAAAATAGCTCTTCGTATTGGCAAAGGAAAAGTGAAAGTGAATCAAAAATTATTTACTAGCAACTTTAGCTGTCAGGAATGCGGTATTTCTTTGCCAGAGTTGGAGCCGCGTCTTTTTTCATTTAATAGTCCTTACGGCGCCTGCCTAGGATGTATGGGATTAGGTGAGAAATTAGAAGTTGACCCAAAATTAATTATTCCAAATCCAAACTTAACTATTGCTGAAGGAGCAGTTAGGTCCTTGGCGCGGGCTTCAAATAAAATTGGCAGACGGAGTTATCTTTGGTGGCAGCTTTCTGATTTAGCAGATAGATACAATTTTTCTTTGGACCAACCAGTTGGGATTTTACCTGAAAAAATTTTAGATATTATTCTTTACGGAAATAAAGATTTTGAAGGCGTGATTCCTAGTCTTGAAAGAAAATATCATGAAACTAATTCCGACTGGACCCGTCAGGAAATTGAACAGTATATGGTAAAAAGACAATGTTCTCAATGTTTGGGAAAAAGATTAAAACCGGAAGTGTTAGCAGTGAAAGTAGATGACAAATCAATTGATGAAATAGTAGAGATGCCAATTAGTCAAGCAAAACTCTTGTTTGAGAAAGAGTTTTCTAAAATTGGCCAGCCAATAGTTAAAGAAATTCTTATCCGTCTTCAGTTTCTTGTTGATGTTGGGCTTGATTATTTAACTTTGGATAGGAAAGCCGCTACTTTGGCTGGAGGAGAAGGACAGAGGATAAGATTGGCTACTCAAATTGGTTCAAAATTAACCGGAGTTTTGTATGTTTTAGATGAGCCCTCAATAGGTCTTCATCCAAGAGACCAGGGAAAACTGATTGGGACGCTTAAAGAGTTACGAGATCTTGATAATACCGTTGTGGTTGTTGAACACGATCCTCTAACCATTCGCGCGGCAGATTTTGTAGTTGATGTTGGTCCTGGAGCAGGAAAGCGCGGCGGCCGGATTATTTTTAAGGGGACACCAAAACAATTATTAAAATCAAAAACTTTAACAGGTGAATATTTATCAGGGCGGAAGAGAGTTGAAGTGACGTCAGAAAAATCAAAAATCAAAACTCTCGCCTTCGCTAAAGTTTCGGCGGGCAAGCAAAACTATTTAATAATTGAAGGGGCTCAGGAACATAATCTAAAAAATATCGATGTTAGAATTCCTTTTAATAAATTCGTTTGCATAACCGGAGTTTCTGGTTCTGGCAAGAGTTCTTTAATGAATGATATTTTAGCTAAAGCATTGCTTAAGAAGTTTTATCACGCAAAACAAGAGCCAGGCAAGCATAAGAAGATTTTAGGCGCTGAATTCTTAAGCAAGGTTGTTTTAGTTGACCAATCCCCGATTGGTCGAACGCCTCGTTCTAATCCAGCAACTTATACTGGCGCCTTTTCTTATATCAGAGAGCTTTTTTCAAAGACCCGGGAAGCCAAGGTTAGAGGATATTTGCCCGGCTGTTTTAGTTTTAATGTGAAAGGCGGTAGGTGCGAGGCCTGTGAAGGTCAAGGCCAGATTAAAGTTGAAATGTATTTTTTGCCGGATGTTTATGTTGAATGTAAAGAATGTAAGGGAAAAAGATATAATAAAGAAGCCCTTGAAATTGAATACAAGGGAAAAAACATTGCCGAGGTTTTAGAAATGACAGTTGAAGAGGCCTTAGGCTTTTTCAAAAATACCCCTGGTCTTTCCCAGAAATTAAAAACCTTAGATGAGGTTGGTCTATCCTATATCCAACTTGGACAGCCGGCCATCTCTTTATCTGGAGGAGAAGCTCAAAGAGTAAAATTAGCTACTGAGCTTTCCAGAAAGTCATTTGGTAAGACATTATATATTTTAGACGAACCAACAACCGGCCTTCATCCGGATGATATTAAGAAATTGCTCAAGGTTTTAAGAGAACTGGTTAGTAAAGGAAATACTGTCCTTTGCTGCGAGCACAATTTAGATATTGTTCGTAACGCTCAGTGGTGTATTGATCTGGGTCCAGAGGGAGGAAACGGGGGTGGATATATTGTGGCCGAAGGTACACCCCTAGAAATCACTAAAACCAAAAAAAGCTACACCGGCAAGTATTTGAAGATAAATGCTTGACAAGGTTTTGGTTTTGAGTAAAATGATAGATATTAAAAAATTAACTAAACAAACAAACATATGAACATCAAACCATTATCTGATCATATATTAATTGAACCGGTTAAAGAGGAAGAGAAAACAAAAGCCGGGATTTTGCTTCCAGATACAGCTGAAAAAGAAAGACCTGAGCAGGGCAGGGTTATTGCTGTCGGCCCAGGTCGCAAAACAGTTTCTGGAAAAATTATTCCCTTAGAGGTAAGACCGGGGGATAAGGTTTTATTTACCAAATACGGTCCAAGTGAAATAAAGGTTGCGGATAAAGAATATTTAATCGCAAAACAAGAAGATATATTAGCAATTATTGAATAAATTCAATAATTGTAATTTCTAATTTCTAAAATAATATGGCTAAACAAATTAAATTTCAAGAAGAAGCAAGAAGACAAATAAAAGCCGGGGCAGATAAATTGGCTGATGCAGTTAAAGTTACCTTAGGTCCTAAAGGCAGGAATGTTGTTTTAGACAAGGGTTTTGGAGCTCCTACTATTACTAATGACGGGGTAACTATTGCTAAAGAGATTGAATTGGAAGACAAAATTGAAAATTTAGGGGCTGAAATTCTTAAAGAGGTAGCTGAGAAAACTAATGATGTTGCTGGCGATGGTACTACCACTGCTGTGGTTTTAGCTCAGGCAATAATTTCTGAGGGTCTAAAAAATGTAGCTGCTGGAGCTAACCCTTTAGCTCTTAGGAGAGGCATTGAAAAAGGAGTAGAAAGAGTGGTAGAGGAACTAAAGAAAATGGCAAAAAAAATTACTACCAAAGAAGAAATTGCCCAAGTAGCAACTATTTCTGCTGAAAGCAAAGAAATTGGTAATTTAATTGCTGAAGTTATGGATGAAGTTGGCAAGGACGGAGTAATAACAATTGAGGAATCAAAAACTTTCGGTCTTGAAAAAGAAATTGTCAAAGGGCTTCAATTTGACCATGGTTATATTTCTCCATATATGATTACTAATGCCGAAAGAATGGAGGCGGTTTATGAAGACCCTTTTATTTTGGTTACTGATAAAAAAATCTCATCTATCCAGGAAATTGTTCCTGTTTTGGAAAAAATAGCTCAAAGCGGGAAAAAAGAATTAGTAATTATTGCTGAAGATATAGAAGGCGAAGCCTTGGCTACTTTGGTGGTTAATAAACTTCGGGGAATTTTTAACACTTTAGCGGTTAAAGCTCCAGGGTTTGGAGATAGAAAAAAAGAAATGCTTCAAGATATGGCTATTATTACCGGAGCCCAGCTAATTTCAGAAGAAGTTGGCTTGAAGCTGGAAAATATTGAAATGAATATGTTGGGTTCGGCTAGAAGGATTGTTTCAACTAAAGAAAACACCACAGTTATTGAAGGCAGAGGAAAGAAAAAAGATATTGAAGCTCGGGTTGGGCAGATTAAGAAGGAACTTGAAGCTACTGAATCTGATTTTGACAAAGAAAAGTTACAGGAAAGATTAGCTAAGTTAATAGGTGGAGTAGCGGTAATTCAAGTTGGAGCTGCTACCGAAATTGAACAGAAAGCAAAACAACACAAAACAGAAGATGCCCTGTCAGCAACCCGGGCAGCAGTTGAGGAAGGGGTTGTGCCTGGAGGAGGAGTGGCATTATTAAGGGCAAGTTCGGTTTTAGAAGAAGTGGAAATTAAGGGTGAGGAAAAAATAGGAAGTAATATTTTAAAAAGAGTTTTAGAAGAACCAATTAGACAAATTGCTCAAAATGCTGGTATTGATGGAGCAGTAGTAGCTCAGAAAATTAAGGAAAATGGAGAAGGATTTGGTTTTAACGCTGAAACTCTAAAGTACGAAAATTTAATGGAGTCAGGGATCGTGGATCCAACAAAAGTAGTGAGGTCTGCTTTACAAAACGCAGCTTCGGCGGCCGGTATGTTTTTGACTACTGAAGTTGTTGTATGTGAGCTTCCAGAAAAAGAGAAAAAAGAAATGCCTCAAATGTCTGGCATGGGATATTAAATTATGTTAAAATAAACAAAAAGGTATGGAAAAACAAGATTTAAAAAACTTGTTAGTTGAGTATTTGATAGAAACAACCAAAGAGGTAAAAAAGATAGCTGCTAAAGGAAAGGGCAGGCAAGTTTTAGGTGAGACAATTAACAGGCCAGAGGATCTGGAAATTGGGATTGATAGAGTAGGAGAAGAAATTTTAGAAAAACTTTTGAAAAAACACAGAATAAAAGCAACTATCTTTTCTGAACCGGAAAACAGAGATATTAAGAACGGAGGAGAGATTTACGGTTCAGTCGATCCTTTTGATGGTTCAATGCTTTATCTTCGGGGCTTTGAGCACAGCTGGTACACCGCCTTGAGTTTTTTTGACAAAAAAAGAAATCCTTTATGTTGCGGCATAGCTGATATTATTAATGAAAAATATTATATCACTGAAGAAGGCGGGAATTATTTAGTTTCAATGGATGGAGAAAAGAAAAAGAAAATTGAACCAGCTACTAGAAAAAAATTGACCGAACCCATTGTTTTAGCAAGCTATATAATGAGTTCTCAATATTCTCCAAAGTTTCTTGATATTTTTGGGGATTTGGTAATAAATATGCATCCCAAGGGACTTTTTTATCCTCACGGCGGTTCATATATTTATAGTTTTCTTGCTTCGGGCCTGATTGATGCTTATGTAATGTTCAATGAACCTCGTTCAGAAATAGACCCCGGTTTTCCAATTGCTAAAAATGCTGGCTGTCAAATTATCAGCGTTGATTCCGATGGAAATTACCAGGATTACCAATTTATTCCCGGAGAACAACACGGTAAAGTTGATTTATTAATTGCCACTGCAACTCCTCAGCTTCGTGATCAGTTAATAAAGCATTACGTTAAAAAATATGCAGAAAAATACTCTTTTGAGTCATAAACCGATTAAAAAATTTATTAAAGGAGTTGGTGAAGATATAATAAAGTATCTTGATAGGGATAAAGCATGCGTCATCGGTCTGGAAGACGATGGCGTTTTTTATGGAGAAGGTCTTTATGAATGGTTATCTCAGAAAAAGAAAAATGTCACTTTTACTACAATGGATGATTATGGAAAAGGGTTGGAACAAGAGAAGGTCAAAGGAAGAAAGGTTTTATTAGTTGACAATGATGTTGTTACTGGCAAGGCGTACAAAACAGTGATGGCCTTTATGCGGGAGAAGAAAGAGAGATTAAAGATAAAAGATATAAAGTTTGCTGTTTTGTGCGACCGAATGAAAATGGCTGATTTTTCAGTTGAAGATTATCCTGCTCCAATCTCCTGGAGCTTAGGATCTTTGGATGAAATTAACCTGGAAATAGTTAAGTCCTTGTCTCAAAACGGAAGAAGAAGATTTGTTGATATTGCCAAAAAAACTGGATTAACTCCAGTTGGTGTCGGAGATAGAGTTAAGAAATTAATTGAGCATGATGTATTAAAAATTCAGGGGTTATTAAGTATCGAAAAATTTTATTCAGTGAGCGCTACTATTGGGGTTGAAGCTCCTTCCAGAGTCGCTTCTAAATTAATAAAGAAATTTGAAAATTGTCCTTTAGTTTATAATTTAGTCAGCTTCCCTTCCGGTCACCACCAAAATTTAATTATAGGCATTATCGCCCCTAATTTAAAAAGAATAAACGACCTTATAGCAAAGCAATTAAGGTCTGAACTGGGGATAAGAAGTATTGAAGCTGACATAGGGGAATTACCAATAGTGCCAAAAGGACATTTATTATCTGTTTTTTCTGAAAAATCTAAAAAGTGCCTTTGCGAAAAAAGATGTAATGAGTGCGAATACTTCTTGTGATAGATGATAGATGATAGATGATGGTTAGAATTCTCTAAAAGAGGATTTTTTTGTTTAAGGTTTGAACTCCGGTAAAGAAAATCTTGTCGGATTTCTTCTAAGGGGTTGACAAACTATTTTGATAGAATAAAATAGTATATACATGTGGAAAACTTTAGAAAACAAAGCCGAAAGGTCAAATCACTAAACTTTACTAACTGCTCTTGACAAACTATTTAGGAAAACTAAAATAAAAGAGAGTTAGCAAAAACAAAAACATGATGCAAAGAAAAAGGTTTTATTTAACATCAAAAGGACTTAAGGATATAAAAAAAGAATACGAAGTTTTAAAAAATCTTCGGCTTGCTAAGACTAAAGGAGAAGTTCCAAAAATTTGGGAATCTGAAGATTTGAATCCCGAATATCTTTCTTTCCAAGAAGATTTAAATTTTCTTGAGACAAGAATAACCGAACTCGAAAATATTTTAAAGAATATAGAATTAATTAAAACTCCTTCCAAGAAAAAGCGAGACGCTATAAATCTTGGGGGGACGGTGGTAGTAGAAGTAGAGGGAGATAAAGACGAGTTTACAATTGTGGGGACACTTGAAGCCAAACCGTCTTTAGGAAAGATTAGCAATGAGTCTCCGGTTGGAATGGCTCTTTTAGGCCATAAAGTTGGAGATGAAGTTGTTGTTTCTTCTCCAATAAAAACAATTTATAAAATTAGGAAGATAAAATAT
>CAYOWE010000010.1:0-14799 GCA_964407595.1 uncultured Candidatus Saccharibacteria bacterium
ATATTAAGTTGGCTTATCAAAATGAAATTATTATTTCAGCTGGTTTAAGTTCCCAAGGGATAAACTTCCGGACAAATAAATGTACTGGTTATTTGGACCAATTATCTCAACACTATCCTTCTTTGGATGAGGATTGTCCTTACTTGGCTGAATCAGAGTATAGCCACTTAAAAAAAACCTGCCGTGATTTTATTGATGACTTGAACCGCTGTGAAATACCGGATTATTCTGATAATCTGGAAATTGCTTTAGATAGCCAATGTACTAGTTTCTTAACCGAGAAGTTTAATTATAGTCAGTGTTATAATGACTATTACCAGGATATAGATTTTATGGGCGATAAATGGCGGGTCTTCCTGGGTAAATCAATAGATATTTTAGACAATGACAGTGATACAATTATTTTAAGAGATAAAAACGGACTGGTCGTTGATGAATATAAATATGATTAGTAGTTTAGGTCCTTAAGACCTAAACTACTTTATTGTCGACAATTACGTTTTATGGTAAAATAGAATAAAGTCGCTAGAACTAAATTAATGTCAAAAGGAGACAAATAAAATGCCAAAATCAATAAAAGATAATTTAATTAGTCAATTAGGTTTAGATGATTTATCCCAAGAGAAGAAAATAGAGTTGATGATGAAATGGGGAGATATTGTCCAGAAAGATATTATTATGCGGGTTTTAAAGGAATTGCCCGAAGAAGATAAAGCCGAGCTGGATAAATTATTGGCAATCCAAGGAGAGAATTTTAAAGAGATTTACAAATTTTTAGAAGGAAAAATGCCTAATTTAGACGATATTGTTAAAGAGGAAATCGAGAAGTTTAGAGAAGAAATAAAAGATAGTGCTAAGAAATTAGGAATATAATTTATAATATAAGGCGACCCGCCCAAATTTTAAAGAAGCTTAGGCGGGCAAGTAAATTTATGTCTATAGAAAAAGAACCATTTAAACCTCTGGAGGAACAAAACGAACCAATAACAGAAAGAGAAAAAGAGATAAAAGAAGGTGCCTTACCTTCGGTTTTAGAAGCGGCAGAAATACGTAGAAAAGAATGGATGGAAAAACCAGAGGAAGAAATAAGAACTGATATAGAAACAGAGCAAGAAATTAATGAAGAATTAAGGAAAGAAGAAATACCAGCCAAGCGGAGTCAAATTAAAGAAGCCAGAGGAGCCCGTCAGGAAATGGTAAGATTGGAAGCCGAATATGATAAATATAAATTTTGGACAGGCGACATCAGCAAACATTTCAAAAAAGAAGATAAAATCAAAGCTAAGAAAGATTATGAGCAGGCTAAGGATAAATACAACGAAGTTCAGAATGAATTATTAGGATTCTATTTAGAAAAAGCCCAAGACAGATGGAATGGTGAAGAAGGAAAGGTAAAATTTAAAGAATTTAGAGACGAAATTATTTTCAGAAGAGCTTTTGGCCGAGAGCAGGAAAGGATTAGCCAGGCCAAGCAAGAAACTTTATCTGAGCAAGATAAGGGAAGATTTAGAGAAATTTTAGGGAAGATAGGTCAGGAATTTAATAAGATACCTAAGGGACGACGTTGGGTCTATACTGCTTTATTAGGTACTGGCGCGGCTTTAGGCATGGGAGCTATAGCTGCTCCAGCCGCCTTGGGTTATGCTGGTTTTCGTTTTAGTCGGGCCGCTTTTGCTTCTTTTAGCGCCTTGGGTATTAAAAAAGTAGGAGATAATTTAGAAAAAAATTGGCTAAAGGAACATGGCAAAGAGAAAAGAGAAGAAAAAGTAAAAGAATCCTTAGTTGAACAAATGGGGCAGATTAATGATTTTGAACAAATGAATAAGTTGTTAATGGAAAAAAGAGAAGAGCGTGACGAGGAATTAGCCAAATTAGCCAAAGCCCAAAAATACTGGCAAGTCGGTAAAGTAGCCGCTATGATAGGCGCGGGCGGTGGCATTGCTTTCTGCGCTGGTCATTTTGATATATTTGGACCAGACGATGCATCCACTGGGGTCCATGAACAATTAGAAATAGAAGAAGGAAGGGGGATAATAAGGATGCCGATGCCGAAGGAAGAAGTGGCCACCGGGCCGGCTGCCGAAGAATTAGAAACAGGGATAAGAGTTAGGCCTTTAAAAGAAACAATTGAAGAAGCCCGAGAATTAGAGCCTAAGATTAAAGAAGAGGCAGGAGAAAGGATGCTTCGGGAAGTAAAGACAAAACCATTAGGAGAATCACTCGAAGAAGCTAGAGAATTAGAGCCAAAAGTTAAGGCAGAAGCTGAAGAAAGAATACTTAGGGCAACAAAAACAAAGCCATTAAGAGAGACAGTTGAAGAAACCAGGGAGTTAGAAGCCAAAACAGCGGCCATACCACCAGAGGTTGCCAAAGTCGAGGCATTTGAGATAGCGGAAAAAGTAGATATTAAAAGAGGAGATTCAATTTGGTCAGTGGCTGAGAAATATCTCAAAGGCAATAAAGTTTATCGGGGATTAATTGAAATCGGTGATAAAAATACAGTTGAGGCCTTAGAAACTTATAATATTGACAGGGTTAAAGATATTATTGTGGCTGATCCTCAACTATATGGATTACCAGAAGGGGTTGATCTTGATAAATTGACTATTTCACAACTTAAAGGCATTAACTGGGAAAAAGCGTTTACTGACACTTTTCCAGAAGGTAAGGGTTTAACCGATGGATTAACTCAAGAACAGATTGATAGTATTGTTGAAAACAATAAAACTTTAAGGACGTTTTTTCAAGAACATCCAAATGCTCCTCGTGCCAGTGAAAATTACGAAGCTATCTTAAAAGGAAAAGGAATAACCGGCGAGGTTGCCGAGGCAGAAGTAATTACGCCCGAAGAAGCAGTATCAGAAAAAGAACTCTCGCCTGACGAAAAAAGGGATCTATTAAAGAAAGCCGGAGTTTCTTCTGAAGACATCGGAAAACTTAAAACAGAAGATATCAAGGACTTAACCCCTGAGCAGATTAAAGATATTACTGAAGTCCAAGAGAAAATTGATTCATTGAAAAAATCTGGAGTTTCTTCTGAAGACATCGGAAAACTTAAAACAGAAGATATCAAGGACTTAACCCCTGAGCAGATTAAAGATATTGCTGAAGTTAAAGAAAAAGTCGATCTATTAAAGAAAGCTGGGGTTTCCCCTGAAGACATCGGAAAACTTAAAACAGAAGATATCAAGGACTTAACATCATCTCAAATTAAGGAGATGGCTGACAAAGCCAAAGAAGAACTACTGCCAGTTGCTGAAGACCAACTAAATAAAGCTAGAATAAACCTAATGGATGCTTATGGTATGAGCCAGGGCGAATCCGAAGCCATTTTAGATGAAAAAATAGGTAATTTGCTTGAGAATACGCCTGAAAAATTAGCAGAGGCCGGAGACAGATTTGGACCGGGTCTTAAATTAAAACACGATGGTTTGTTTAGTTTTGGAGAATATAAGAAGTACTGTGAAATGGCTAATGATGTCCGGGCGGTCGGACCAAAGCCGGAAGAGATGGATATGACCGTCGGTGAATTTTTTACTAAGAAGCTATCACCTGAATTTGAAGGAGCCAAGGAAGAAGCTGTAAATATTGAATTGAAGGAAAAATAATCAGTAAACAGATAAAAGAAAAAACCCCGGGGATAAATTCTCCCTGGGGTTTTTGGTTATGTGCGTTTAATCTGAAATCTAAAATTTAATGAACTTTTCTTTATCTTGAGGATAGCATATTATATAAGTTTTGTCAATACTAGGAAAGGGTTTGCTTATTTGGGGAAAAGATTATTGTTTGTCTATCTTGATTTATGGTATAATTAATTTAATGGAAGAAAAACCACTAGAAAATAATTCTTTGGCTGTCGGGGACAAGTATCAAGAGCCAATCAAAGAGGAATCAATTGATTCCGAAGAAAAAGATTCTTTAGAAAAAGAAACCTCTTTAGATAAGGAGAAATCTTCAGAATCAGCAGAGAAATCAATTGAAGAAAAAACAGAAGCGGTTAGCGAGAAGAAAATTGAAGCAGAGCCGACTAAAGAAAAATCCTCCGCCGAAGTTAGTCAACCAGCCGAAGAAAGAAAAACAGAAGAAGCTAAATCAACTGCGGTGCCGCCGTCAGCTCAAGCCCAGAAACAGGTTAAACAGCTCAAAGACTTAGACCGCTCAAGCCAAGTTAAGGAACTTTGTGATTTGGCTTTCCAAAAAGGATTGGCCTTTGCTATTGAGGTAGCTAAAACCTTAGACAATGCTTATGTTCTGGATGAATTTCACGATACTTTAGTTAGCGAATTGTATAATGAGTTAATTAAGGAAGACAAGTTGAAGCAGATGTAACAATCCATTGAACAGGGACAGTCCCCAAGATACAGTCCTTGTTTCAAGGACTGTATCTTGGGGACTGTCCCTGTATGACTGTCTCTATATGGATTATATAAACCTCAATCAAATTCTTTTCTTAGCAACATTACTGCTGGCTCTGGCTATTGTCGTGGTCGGTAGTTTAGTTTTCGTCCGTCGGCTTAAAATTAAAGGTCACTTAACCCGGGCTTTGAATATGAGCCTTTTTTTAATTACCCTGCCTAGGAAAAAAATTAAGAAAGAAGAAGGTGAAGCGCCTAAAAGTGAAAAAGAAATTATTTCAGTCATGGAGCAACTCTATGCCAGTTTGAGCAATATTAGAGAAACCAAAGATGTTTTTATTTACGGTCAACCCCATTTAGTTTTGGAGATAGCCACTCCGCAAATTGGCGAAGAAATTGCTTTTTATTTGGCCTTGCCGCGGGGCTATGAAGATGTTATTGAAAAACAAATTCATGGTTTTTATCCTGAGGCTTCGATTGCCAGAACCGAGGACTATAATATTTTTAATCCCCAGGGCGTATCAGCTGGTAGCTGTTTAAGATTAGCCAAGAGTTATGTTTTGCCCTTTAAAACTTATCAGAATTTAGAGAAAGACCCCCTTAATGAAATTACCAATACTTTAAGTAAATTAGAGGAAAAAGGGGAAGGAGCGGCTATTCAAATTGCTATTCGGCCGACTCTGTCAAAACAATGGACTGCCTTAGGTTTAAAAATTGCCAAAGAAATGCAGCAAGGTAAAAATTATGAATTGGCTAAAATAAGATCTGAACGAGGATGGTTCCGTAGGAATCTTGGTTATGTTTTTGAAACAATAAAAGGTTCTCCTCGGAAAAAAACAGAGCCCGGGCAATCCTCTGAAGCCGAAGAAAAACCAGTCCTGACGCCTCTTCAGGAAGAAGTTATTAAGTCATTAGAAGGCAAGGCCAGCAAGGTTGGTTTTGACGTTAATTTAAGATTGTTGGTTTCCGCTGGCAGTCAGCCGCGGGCCGAACAAATACTTAGTCATTTAGAATCAGCTTTTGTCCAATTTAACGCGCCTAATTTAAATCAATTAAAATCATTCCATCTGAAAAAAGGTCGGGGCTTGAAAAAATTAATTTATAATTTTTCCTTTCGCTTTTTTAATCAGGGACAAAAAATGCTTTTAAATACCGAAGAATTGACCAGCTTATTTCATTTTCCGACCACCACTATTGAAACGCCTAAGGTTAAATTTTTGAAAGCTGAACCAGCGGCTCCGCCAGCTAATCTACCTAAAGAGGGAGCAATTTTGGGTAAGAATCTTTATCGGGGTCTAGAAGCAGTGATTCGTCTGCAAAAAGATGACCGGCGGCGCCATCTTTATGTCATTGGTCAGACAGGCACGGGTAAGTCCGTTTTTCTGCGCAATATGATTGTCCAAGATATTAAAGAGGGACACGGGGTCGGCGTCTTGGATCCTCATGGTGATTTGGTTGAAAGTATTCTTGGTTTAGTTCCTCAGGAGCGAGCCGAAGATGTGGTCGTTCTTGACCCAGCTGATTTAGAACAGTCGCTGGGCTTAAATATGTTGGAATATGACCCCAAATATCCAGAACAAAAAACCTTTGTGGTTAATGAATTAATCAATATTTTTGATAAACTATATGATTTAAAGGCAACGGGCGGGCCGATGTTTGAGCAATATACTCGTAATGCTCTTTTACTTTTGATGGATGACCCCAGCGAAAAATTTACTTTAATGGAAGTGTCTAAAGTTTTAGCTGATAAAGAATTTCGGGATCGTTTGTTAGTCAAGTGCCAAAATATGGTTGTTAAGGATTTCTGGGAAAAAGAAGCTGAAAAAGCTGGTGGCGAGGCCGCTTTACAGAATATCGTTCCTTATATTACTTCTAAATTCAATATCTTTATTGCCAATGATTATATGCGGCCGATTATCGGCCAATCAGCCAGTTCTCTTAATTTTAGACAGATTATTGATGAACAGAAGATTCTCCTGGTTAATTTAAGCAAGGGTCGTTTAGGCGATATTAATAGTTCTTTATTGGGTTTAATTGTTACCGGTAAATTATTAATGGCTGCTTTTTCGCGGATTGATATAGCCGAAGAGCAACGCCAGGATTTTTATCTTTATATGGATGAGTTTCAAAACTTTGCCACTGACAGCATTGCCACGATTCTTTCTGAAGCGAGAAAATATCGCTTGTGTCTAATTATGGCCCATCAATTTATCGGCCAGTTAGAAGATAAAATCCGCCAGGCAGTTTTTGGCAATGTTGGTTCAATAGTTAGTTTTCGGGTCGGGGCTGATGATGCTGAATTTTTAGTTAAACAATTTGAACCGGTTTTTGATACCAATGACTTAATTAATATTGATAACTTCAATGCCTATATTAAGTTAATGATTAATAACGAAACTTCCAAACCCTTTAATCTTTTAACTTATCCGCCGGAAAAAGAGAAGCCAGCCGTGGCTCAAGCAATTAAAGAACTGGCCCGCCTTAAATACGGTCGGGATAAGGCAATGATTGAGCAGGAAATTGCCGGTCGCTGGCAAATGCCTTATTCTGTAGAAGGCCAATCTCCAGTAAGTCCGGATATGAAAGTAAAGTAAGTTTTATAAGAGGCATAAGAAAATAAAACACAAGGGGACTGTTCCTGAATTAAATGATTACTCCTCAAATGTTAATTAAAGACTTTTTTTTATCTCCTCTCTGGGAAATTTGCTATTTTCCGCTTTGGTGGTTTAGTCGGGGTTTTAAAAAGACAGCGCTTTTTTGTTGGCAGAGGATTAAAGGGGGTTGGCGGGCTTTGGCTTTATCAATTCTCTTGAAGAATTTTTTTAAACCAATGTACGGTCAGTCGGGAATGACGGCTTATGTTTTGAGTTTAAATACTCATTTCTGGCAAATTCTTTGGCGGTTTTTTTTAATCGTCGGCTGGTTTATTTTTTGGCTTTTTGTTTTATTGCTTTGGCTGATCCTGCCTTTTTTTATTATTTGGCAATTAATGATTTAGTATCAGGGACAGTCCCTAAAATACAGTACTTGCGAACAGGGACTGTATATTAGGGACAGTCCCTAAAATACAGTCCTTGAAGGACTGTCCTTGAAATATGCCTCAAACTATTTCTCAAGAAGAAAATCTTAATTTCCAACCCGGTCTTAATTTTTTAACGATTATTCAAAGAAAATCAAAGAGACTTTTAGGTTGGCTGGTTTTTCTTTTTTTAATTCTTTTTGGGCTTTATGGAATTTATTTCCTAAGCAAGGTCATCAGAGACGACCGAGGTGAGGGATATTTAAATATTTTCTATCTTTCTTTACTGTCCGATATGTTTCTTTTTTATCTCTGGCGGCGGCAAAGGGAAAAAGTTAAGAGAATTAAATTAGTTTCTCCTAAAAAGAAAATAGAAATCTCTTTGTTCTTAGATAAAGCCGCCCAAAAATCATTGGAAAAAGCCTGGCTCTTTTGCTATGGCCATAATTATCATTTCGTCCGACCTATTCATCTTTTTGCTTCTTTTTTAAAAAAGAAAAATTTTAAGAAAATCTTGAAACGGCTGGATTGCCAGCCAGAAAAGGTTATTGAGAAAATTAAAGTTGTTTTAAGGAGCTCTTCTTTTTTTCCTGATTCAGACAAATTAAATTCTGGGGCAAGTTCGCTGCTGGACAAAAGAAGAAGTATTTTAGGACCAAAAATCTCATCTGATTTTAAAGAAATCTTTTTTATGGCTTATATTTTTTGCCTAAAACAAGGCAAAAAGCAAATTGGTTCTTTAGATATTCTTTGGGCGATTAGTCGCCAAAAAAACCTGGTTCGGATGATTTTTGATGAATTCGGCGTTAGTCCGGAAGAAATTGCCCGAGTTATTCAATGGACAGAATTAGAAGGACGGATTAAAAAATGGCAAAGAGCATTTTTTTGGTCTCGTCTTTTCAAACCGAAGGGCAAGCTTAATCGGACGATGACGGCTGCGGCGACGCCTCTTTTAGATAGAGTCAGTCAGGACCTGACTCTTTTGGCCAGGCAGGGACAATTGGAATTTGTTGTTGGCCGGCGAAAGGAAATTGAAATAATTTTCAATTTTTTCAGTTCAGGACGGCTAGGCGTTATTTTAGTCGGACCAAGTGAAGTAGGCAAAAAAGCTGTTTTGAAAAAGCTGGCTCAAATGATGGTTGAGGAAAATGTCCCTGATTTTTTAAAGGATAAAAGATTGGTTAAATTGGACTTGGCCGGTTTGATTGGTCTGGCCAATACTCAACAAAAAGGTGAAGAGTATTTGAAAAAGATTATTTTTGAAGTTAATCGAGCTGGTAATATTATTTTGGTTATTGAAAATATTGAGAATTTGGTTGGCCTAAAGACTCAAGCCAGTGGTTTGGACTTTGCGGAAATATTAGCTTCTGCTTTAGACAGAAACTTCTTTTTCTTTATCGGGACTACCTGGCCGGAGGAATTTTCTTCTAAAATTGAAGGAAAAATTTTAGGTCGGCTTTTGAATAAAATTGAGGTGGCGCTTCCTTCAAGAGATTTACTTTGGCAAATTTTAATCAGCAAGCTTTTTATTATTGAAAGAGAATTAAAGATTTTATTTTCGGCTGATGCCCTTGACCAAGCCATTGATTTGGCTGACCAATATCTTTATGGTCAGGCCTTGCCGGCTAAAGTTACCAGCCTTTTAGAAGAAGTCGCTTATTTAGTCAGAAGCCAAAGAGGTAAAGATAGTTTAATTAAAGGTAATGACATTATTCAATTAGTCGCTCGGAAAACACAGGTTCCTTTGGGTCAGGTTGAGGAAACTGAAAAAGAAAAGCTGCTTCATTTGGAGGAAATAATTCATCAGCGAGTAATCAACCAAGAAGAGGCGGTTGAGGCAGTAGGGGCAGCCCTGCGGCGGAGTCGGCTGGAAATGGCCCGACGGAAAAAGCCCATTTGCAATTTTCTTTTTATTGGACCAACCGGGGTAGGTAAGACAGAATTAGCCAAAACTTTGGCTCGTGTTTATTTCGGCCAGGAGAAAAAAATGATTCGTCTGGATATGTCTGAATACCAAGAAAAAAGAGGTTTAAGGAGATTAATTGGCTTGCGTTCTGAAGGAGGTCTTCAGAAAGGTTATCTAACCGAAGCAGTCAAGCGTCAACCGCATTCGCTTTTGCTTTTAGATGAAATAGAAAAAGCCGAGCCTGATATTTTGAATTTATTCTTACAGGTTATGGATGATGGCCGCCTGACGGATGTTTCTGGAGAGACAATTAATTTTACCAATGTTATTTTAATTGCTACTTCTAATGCCGGAACGCATTTTATTCAGAAGAAAATTAGCCAGAAAGTTGCTTATGATGAAATTTACCGCCAGTTGAAAGAAAAAGTTTTATTAGAATACTTTCGGCCTGAGTTTTTGAATCGTTTTGATAAAATTGTTTTATTCAGAACTTTGACCATGGAAAATATGTTTCAGATTACCCAGTTATTTCTAAAAACAGTTAAGGAAAAATTAGCCGAAAAAGGAGTTGATTTAGAAGTAGAAGAAGAGGCCGTCAGGGAATTAGCCGCGGCTGGTTTTGACCCTTTGAATGGAGCGCGCCCCTTACAAAGAGTTATCCAGGACAAGGTGGAGAATATTGTTGCCCGTTTGTTTTTAGAAGATAAAATCAAACGTCGCGATAAATTACTTTTGAAAAAAGGACTGTTTTTTGAAATCAAAAAAGCCCCAGTTATTTAAATTTTTTGAGCAGTGTGATATAATAAATCTAATATGCTATCAAAACTAATCAAACAATTTAGTAAATTCGTCGTCATCGGCCTTATGAACACCGCCATTGATTTTGGTGTTTTGAATTTGTTAATGTGGCAAACGGGTATTTATAAAGGCAAATGGATTATTTTACTTAATGCCATTGCTTTTGCCGTGGCCGTGATTAACAGTTATTTTTGGAATAAGCATTGGACTTTTCAAGCTAAAGAAGCTGATGAACCCGGCGAAGTAGCTAAGGAATTTTCTCAATTTATTATGGTTACTCTGGTTGGTTTAGCTATTAATAGTAGTATTGTTTACGGAGTGACCACTTTTATCCCGCCATTTTTTGGCTTGAGTCCGGAAATCTGGGCTAATTTAGCCAAAGTCGCAGCCACTGGTTTTTCTCTGATCTGGAACTTCATTGGTTATAAATTTATTGTTTTTAAGAAGTAAAAGAATGTAAAGGGACAGTCCTTTGGATGCGGTTCTAAAAGCACAAGAGGACAGTCCCTTGGATACACTCCTTGTAAACAAGGAATGTATCCAAGGGACTGTCCTCGAATAGCGACAGGACTATCCTGGAAAAAAAGGGGCAGTCCTGTCGATTACGTCCTTATCAAAGAACGTAATCAGTGGGACTATCCTCGTCCTTGACTCTTAATAAAACCCTGATTTAGCCATATAATCAGGGCTTTTATTTTTGTTCTAATATGATATACTGATGGCAATGGAAAACCTTGTTTTATATCGTAAATACCGACCTAAAACATTCAAGGAAGTAGTTGGTCAGGAGCATGTTATCCGCACCCTGACCAACGCTATAAGCATGAATAAAGTTGCCCATGCTTATTTATTCACTGGCCCTAGAGGTACCGGAAAAACAACCGTGGCTAGATTATTAGCCAAGGCAGTTAATTGCCAAGAACGCCAGAACTATGAGCCCTGTAATAAATGTCAGGCCTGTGATGAAATCAATCAAGTCCGCGCCTTGGATTTAGTTGAAATTGATGCGGCCTCCAACCGGGGCATTGATGAAATCAGGGAACTGCGCGACGGCATTAAATTCGCCCCGACTAATCTCAAATACAAGGTCTTTATTATTGACGAAGTTCATCAATTAACACGCGAGGCCTTTAATGCTTTATTAAAAACCCTAGAAGAGCCGCCCGCTCACGCTATTTTTATCTTAGCGACCACGGAAATTCATAAAGTTCCTCAAACAATTATTTCTCGCTGCCAGAGATTTGATTTTCATAAATTAACCTTAGATAAAATTGTTGAACGGCTTAATTGGATTAGCCAGCAGGAAAAAGTATCCATAGAAAAACCAGCCTTAGAATTGATTGCCTTAAATGCCGACGGTTCAATTCGCGATGGCGAAAGTTTGTTAGGCCAGATTATGGCCATGGAAGATAAAAAGATTACCCTGGAAGAAGTCCAGACCATTTTAGGGGTAATTGATATTAAAGCAGTTCAGGATTTAGTTGAATATTTAACTACGAAAAAGAATTCTCAGGCCATTTCCCATATTAACCAAGTGGCTAATCAGGGTTATGATTTAATCCAATTTACCAAATCATTAGTCAGCTATTTAAGAAAAATGATGATTCTTAAAGTTGACTCTAATTTAACTAAATTAGTCGCCTCTGAATTGACGAAAGAACAGTTAGATGGCATAATAAGGCAAGGGCAGAGTTTTTCACAGACAGATTTAATCAAAACTATCCACCTTTTTATCCAAGCAGGCAACCAAATCAAATCCGCTGATTTCCCGCAACTGCCTCTGGAATTAGCCGTGGTGGAATGTTGCCAGGGTAGTTGATTTGTCTGAACCATAGATGTATAATATAGATAGATATATCTGTGGTTCGATGATTAAGAAAACAAAAGAGAGACAACGAGCAATCGCTTTAAGGAAAAAGGGATTGTCATATAACGAGATTTTAAAAAGAGTTCCTGTCGCGAAGTCTACTTTGTCTTTGTGGTTGCGAGATGTTGGGTTAGCTAAAAGACATGTACAGCGACTTACAAGAAAAAGGAAAACATCACAAGCTAAGGCAGCGAAAGCTTGTCGTGCGAAGAGGATAAAAATTACAGAGGAGATACAATCTTTAGCTAAAAAAGAAATAAGCAAGATTAACAAGAAAGAACTGTGGTTAATCGGGATTGCCTTATATTGGGCAGAGGGATGCAAGCAAAAAGAAACAAATACCTCTGAGAGAGTACGTCTTGGTAACTCTGATCCTAATTTAATTCTCATATTTCTTAAATGGTTAAAAGAGGTTTGTTTAATTTCAGATGAAGAAATAAATGTAAGGCTTTATATTCATAGAACTGGTGACGAAAAAAGAGCTTTAAGATATTGGTCTAGGATTACAGGAATACCTATTAGAAAATTTCAGAAGACGGTTTTTAAAAGACACAATATCAGGACAAATCGTAAAGTAGATAACAGTAAATATTTTGGCTTACTAGATGTGGGTGTAAAAAGAAGTACTAATTTTAATAGAAAGATAACTGGATGGATAGAAGGTATAGTTAATAGGGTTAATAATATTGGGGAGTAGTGTAGTGGTAACACGTCACTCTTTGGAAGTGAAGATCGCAGGTTCGAATCCTGCCTCCCCAGCCAACGTCAGCGCGGTTCGAGGGACCGCAGTGCCTTATTTTAAGCCATTTATAGTAGTCGTTTTTGTATGCTAAAAAATGACCCACCGAGGATTCGAAATAAAATTATGAAAAGCTTCATTATTCCGTACTGGAGAAATAAAATTAAGTTTTATGGATATGCAAAACCTACAATTCAGCAATTTGATTAAAGCAGGTCTTATATCCGGAGTATCTTTGGTTTTGGGCCTGCTTTTTAATTACTTCTTCTACGGCAAAGTTCCAGGAATCGCTTTTCCGTTGTATTTTGTTTTGATCATTGCCGGGCTTTTTACTTTAACCATGTTCTTTAAGAAGAAAATAAATAAAGAAGTTTTTTGGCTGTTGATACCTCTTATGTTTTTTAGCTCAATGGTTTTTGTCCGCTCCAGCGAAATGCTCACTGTTTTTAATATAGCCGCTTCTTTATTGCTGTTACTTGTAATCGTCAAAATATCATTTGGCAAGAAAGTTAAAAACTTTTTGATTGAAGATTACATTAAAGTTTTTTTCCTTCCGATTAAATTTATCCGTCCTTTATTCCAAACATTATCTGATTTATTTTTATCATTCAAAGCGAAAAACGACCAGAAAGTTTTCTCGCAGGTTGTCAAAGGTATTCTGATGACCATTCCAGTTTTATTTGTTTTTTTGCTTCTTTTTTCTTCGGCGGATTTGATTTTTCAAAAATATGTTTCAAATTTGATTAATATTAATATCAAACCGGAAATAATTTTTAGGTCTATTTTAATTTTAATAGCGACTCTTGCCTATATCGGCGCCTATTCTTATTTATTTAGGAAACAGGATAACCAAATTAATGTACGGCAAAACAGCGAAAGCTATAGCATCGGACGTATAGAAAACTCTATTCTACTCGGTTCGGTCAATGTTTTATTCTTTGTTTTTATGTTCATCCAATTGACTTATCTTTTCGGAGGTGAAAGTAATATCTCGGCTCTGGGTTTTACCTATGCCGAATACGCTCGCCGCGGATTTTTTGAACTGATAACGGTGGCTGTTGTTTCTTTGTTTCTGCTCTTATTCACGGAAAAATACATTATTAAGAAAGAAACAGGACATACGATCGGATTCAAATTTTTGAGTACCGTGTTAATCGTTCAGGTAATGCTAATTATGGCTTCCGCTTTTACTCGTTTATCGTTATACGAAGAAGCCTACGGTTTTACAGACCAGAGATTCTTTAGCCATGCCTTTATTATTCTACTAGCGGTCATTTTTTGCCTGTTGCTATACAAAATCTACAAAAATAAAAAAGAAAAAATATTTGCTTTTCACATTTTTATCTCGATTATTTTGTTTTTGTCCGTGATGAATTTTCTTAATCCCGATGCCTTTATCGCGCGCCGCAATATTGAGCGATTCATCGTTACTGGAAAACTCGATGCTCGCTACTTAGGTCGTCTTTCAAGCGACGCCATACCGAATACTATCAAAATATTGGATATATCAGACGAAGATCTGAGGAATAGTTTTGCCCACGGACTGTATTGGCGCGCTCAAGATATCAATTCCTCTTATTTCTCAAAATGGCAATCGTTGAACATATCGCGAATGAAAGCGAAAAAGATTCTTGACTCAAGAATGAGTAAGATAGAGCCATACAAGGATTATCAGCAGCAGAATCCTGATTCGGTAGACGAGATTAGTGAGATTTTGAAGAAATAATAGGATTATTCCTTGATTATTGAACGGGATTAGGCTTCAAATTTAGAGATAGTAATATTAATAGTAAAAATATTAATTTTTAACGACCCATCCGAGATTTGAACCAGACAAAATAGACAAAAACATATATTTTATCAGTGTTTTTCAATACCAGACCAGAGTGGATTAGAATGGTGATTTTAATAAGATAAGGCGAACAGAAATTGTTCGCCTTTATTATTTATTGTTGATTAATATCTATAAGATGTTATTATTTGTAATAAGGTTATTGATTAATTAAGAATAAAAAAAATGACTCAAAAACAAATTACTATTAAACAAATTCAAGATTGGGAAAGGAATTTTTGCAAGGAAAAAGGCATTACTTTTGACAAAGATGAACAAATGAG